>JAEPQP010000075.1 GCA_017640485.1 Phycisphaerales bacterium
ACGAGCCGATCCCCCGGGATCGGCTCGTTTTGTGTTGTCTATGAATCAGTCGCTTGAAGCTGCTACGATTGATCCCTCTCGAACCGAGCGATTCGGTCGGAATATTTGCTGAAGAATCAGGATTCTTGAGAGACCGACGCCGCGGCAGGAGCGGATCATCCCTGCAGTATCGGAGAAACACTTGTCTACTGAATCAACCATCCACAAAGTTGTCATCATTGGTTCGGGTCCATCAGGATGGACCGCTGCGATCTACGCGGCGCGTGCGAATCTCGATCCCGTCGTGTATGTCGGTGTCCCGAAACAAGACCCCGGACCCGTGCTCCCCGGCGGACAACTCATGCTCACGACAGATGTCGAGAACTACCCCGGGTTCCCAGACGGCATCGCAGGTCCTGAGATGATGATGAAGTTCGAGCAGCAAGCACGCCGATTCGGGACTGAAGTCATTGGTGAAGACATCACCAAGTGCGAGTTCTCCAGCGATGGGTCGCCGCACACCCTCCACACTTCCGGAGGAACCACGATCCAAGCACACGCGGTGATCATCTCAACCGGCGCGACGGCGAACTGGATCGGGCTCGAATCGGAGATGAAACTCGCGACGAGCGGTGGGGGGGTCAGCGCCTGTGCCGTGTGCGATGGGGCGCTCCCAATGTTCCGTGATCAGCATGTCGCGGTCGTTGGAGGCGGAGATTCCGCGATGGAAGAAGCAACCTTCTTGACCAAGTTTGCGTCGAAAGTTTCGGTCATTCACCGGCGCGACGAACTCCGCGCAAGCAAGGTCATGCAGGAGCGTTTCCTCGCAAAAGAAAACGCAGAGGTCCTCTGGAACAAGACGGTCATCGATTGCCTCTCGACTCCAGATGAACACGGCAACGAGAAGATCCATGCGGTCCGACTCAAAGATACGGTGACCGGAGAGGAATCCGAGCTCAGCGTGAAGGGCTTGTTCGTCGCGATCGGACACAGCCCCGCGACCAAGTTCCTGCAAGATACCGATCTTGAGTTCGATGACAAGGGGTATATCGATCTCAAGAACCGTTCCAGCAAGACCAACATCGAGGGGGTCTTCGCGGCAGGCGATGTTGCTGACTCTGTCTATCGACAAGCGATCACCGCTTCCGGAATGGGATGCACGGCCGCACTCGATGCCGAGCATTGGCTGGGGTCCAAAGATCTGATCTGATGATCAACAGACCAACTACAAAGAAGGGCACCGAATCTTCGGTGCCCTTCTCAGTTAATAGTTCTGGAATCGATGAGCTTTGAACTCAGTCGTCTGACTCGAAGCGTGCGAGTTGCTCTTCAAGCTCAGGAACCGCGTCTACGCCGCCGTTCTCTGTATCTTGCTTCGCGAGTTCGATTGCTTTCTTCTCCCACTTAATCGCAGAGACCCGATCGCCGGTCTTGTACATCGCGAGCGCGTAGGTGTCGAGGATTCCCCAGTCTTCCCAGTCGGTCAGTTCACATGCTTTCGCAGCGGCCCGGAGTGCGGCTTGATGATCCTTGGATCCAACGCCTTCTGCTTCTGAGTTGAGCATCATCCATGCGAGCGCGTTGAGCCCGCCTGGTTCGTCGCTGAAGTGATCATTCATGAGGATCTCACCGATCTTCCGACCTGTGTTGAGATCATCTCCACGCTGGAATGCCATCGCAAACTTGCGGTACGCTGCCGAGAGTACCTGATCATCCCAGGCATCCTTCGCGGCGGTCTTGGAATCAAAGTCCCCGTTGACAATCTGCTCGAGCGGAGCGTCCATTTCACCCGGATGTCCGACCCATGCGATCTTGGTATCTTTCCCGACAATGAATGCCGCCGGGATCCCGCCCTGTCCTGCAGGTTTCATCCAGTTGTCCGCCATGGATGTACCATCTTCGACTGCAACGGTGTAGCCCATTCGTTCGCCTTGCTTCTCGACGAACTCCTCGACCATGTCCATGCGTTCTTGGCCTTTCTCCCGCTCCCAGATGTTCACGCCGATGAAGCGGACGTCTTCGCCGTAGCTTTCTTGGAGTTCGGTCAGATGCGGGAATGCACGGATACATGGCCCGCACCAGGTGGCCCAGAACTCAACTACATACACCTGCCCTTCTTCGAACTGATCGACGGAATCACCCTTCACGAACTTCGCGATCGATAGTTCTGGAGCAGATGACCCGATCCAGAGTTCAGGCTTCTTGAGATCAGGCATCAGATCTTCGAGCGTTTTCTTCTCATGTGCGGCTGCTTTGTCTCCAGGGCCTTGGGAAGCCTGGACTGGTGCCGGAAGTCCTGAGATCAGTGCGAGCCCGCTGAGTGCGGCGATCAGTGATGTGGTGTATTTCATGGAATCTCCGTGATGCGATCCGACCGTTTGGTCGCCGAGACCCTCTCGGCAGCGCGGACCAGGTGATGGATTGAGAGAACCCTCTCGGTCTCTACTGTACCGAAAGATCGATTGAACGGTTGCTTTCATTCCAAAAGCACCCTGAATCGCTGTTATTTAGGGAGGTCTGCCTCTCCGATGAGCCGGAATCCCTTCTGACGCAGGATCTGACCCGCGAGCGTCTGGTCATCCACGGCGATCGCAATGGTTGGAGCTCCATTGGGCTCCAAGAGCAACGCATACGCAAACGCGATGTTCATTTCGACCCCGAGCAGGTACAAGCACAGATTCGAGAGCGTGTGACCCTCTGAGAGCTCCACAACGAGCACCTCGTGCTCAGCGTATGCGAGCCCGTCTTCTTTAAGAATCCTTCGAGCGACATGCGAATGGTTGGTAATGAGTCGAACGACGGCATGATCGGAGGCTTCGTGGACTGAGATTGCGCAGATCTGACATTGCGAAGATTCGTCGAAGTTCTCAACAAGATCGAGCATTTTGCCCACTTTATTGGGTAAGAACACACTGAACTGCACCATGGTGGGGGGAGAGAAACATGATGTGGTATCTAGTGGGCAGTCCGCTTCGGTCATGGTTCTCATCCATTCTCATGTGTCCAAAAGATCCTCCCGGCAGACATCCTGACCGGGAGGGATAGAGCATACTCGATTTCAATAGTTTTGGCGAGGATTATTCCTCAGTCACTTCCGCAACCTGGGTTTCGGGGGTGTCTGCTGACGATTGACCGCCGCCTCCACCGCCACCGCCCTCGGTCTTGGAGACCGCTGAGCTCGCTGAGCCAGATGAGCGGGTGATCCGGACGACTGAGGTTGCTGTGGAGGTGTTTGAACTCACACCGCCACCTGAAGGAGCAGAGCCAATGCCTCCGCCGCCACCGCCTCCACCACCCCCGCCGGAGCCGCCACCGCCACCACCTCCGCCCCCACCAGATCCCCCGCCGGTTCCTGCGGTGATGGTCGCGATGTTGTAATCATTGTTGGTGTCAGGATCAGTGCTGGTCACTGCGTCGGATCCATCATCAGCTGGATCTTCATTGGTGTCATCGTTGGTGGTTTGTGGGACCTCAATCTCTGGGAGGTCATACACAAAGATCCGATGCTTGCCATCAGCGACTGGTGCGGTTTGGTACGGCAACCCTTCAATTTCGGGGAGGCGTTGAACCGCTGCCCGATTGTTGCCTGCGAGATTCGAGACCAAAATGACCGCCTTGGTCTCACTACGAATCCCCGACCATTCCACACCACGAGCTTTCTGTGTGCCGAGATTCAGAATTTCGATCCGAGTCTCGCCTTCGAGGAGTTCTGCGACTTCTTCCCAGGCCTCGAGTGAGATATCGCGGAGTTCTTGGTAGCCGATGGTCGGGTGATCGGTCTGATTCGAGTCGGGAGTGAACAAGGCGTACCCGTCAGCGCCACGGAGATATGCGTGTTGAATCAGCGCTTTGATGTCTTTTGCAGGTGGCGGGGGAGCGAAGTACATATTGCTCTCGCCGCGATAATCAACATAGTTTGATACCCATGGGACAAGCTTGTGACCTGTTGGAAGTTCTCGAGCCGCCACAGAGAGGTGCTCGATGGGTGCCCAAAAAATAGCGGAGCGTGCGTTCGGAGAGACTGGATTCTGTCGCTGGAATCTGGGTGAGAGGTGAGTCGAGTATGACTCGTACTGGTAGAGAACTGGCATCGCTACATTCATACCCGATTCATAATACCAGTTGTGACGATCCCAACCGGTCTGGCCGCCGTAGCTTGCTCCGCCTGTACGGTCGTACATGTTGTCCCAAGTGTGGGCAGTATTAAGTGCGCCGGGGTAGTCTGCGTAGTTGCCGATGTAGGCGTTCGAAATCTCAGGATTTGGATGCGACCGAACTAGTCGAACCACTTCACGAATGTTGCGTTCATTGATCTCTTGGTTCGCTTCGAGATCCATAAAGAGGTAGTCGAGCTTTGGGAGTGCTTCAAGCGCGTCTGCAAGCGCATTTGGCTCGACTGGATTTCCATTGGCGTGAAACGGAAACGGTGAGTTGCGTTCGCGAATCAAGATTGCAACGGGTGAGTTGTTCTCGGCGATCCGCTCCATCGAGGATGTAAGCAGCCAGCTCATCCAGCCTGTGAATGCTCCTCCGTGTGCACCGCCGGGCTGCGGCATCGGGGTATAGTGAAACTGCGAGTTGGGAGTGAAAGGGGGAGCGCCCTGAGCTCTTTGTGCGGGCGTCGGATTTAGCGGGTAGAGAGGGTTTCCATCCTCATCGGTGTACGAAAAGTAGTTCTGGTGCCACCAATCAACAAAGATTGGGTAATCGTCGAGTGACTCATCGTAATACATCGCTGATGCATGCGAAGTAAACACCGGCACAGGGAGTGCGATTCCGCATCCGCTGTAGAGTAGGGTCGAGAGTGCAAGCGTGCTGAGTTTGGTCATTGTAACGAGTCTCCGTGTCGATGTACTCGAAAGAATGTCCATATCCGGATGATCCTTTTCAATGAATCCGAGTGATCCTCAGGTGCACAGTGGTGAAACCTTGATGCCTGTAGCGGTCTGATTGCTTATCGGAGCGCAGCAGTCCAGTCGGTCAGATCAAGCGGAGAAGCTGGATCCGCAACCACAACTGCTGGTCGCATTGGGGTTGTTGAACACGAACCCTCTTCCCATGATTTCGTCTTTGAAATCGACGATGACGCCGCTTAGATACAGCAGGCTCTTCGGGTCCACGATGACCTTGATGCCGTGCTGTTCAAAGACTTCATCGGAGTCTTTCTGGGTTTCAGTCAGATCGAGCAGGTAGCTGAATCCCGAGCACCCGCCGCCCTTGACACCAACGCGGAGACGGACCTTCTCAAGATCGAGTTCTTGCTTCTCGATAATGCTCTTGATCTCGGTTGCTGCGAGCTCGGTGATGATGACGGATTCTTGCTGAGTTGCTGTATCGGTGGACATGAGGTCCTCCTGAGTTCAGTTGCTGGATGGTACACTCGATCACTGAAACTATACGCAGCGTGATCGGGTACTGTTCACACTCGTGATTCAGTTCTGTGAGTGCTTGGTCTTATAATCGGAGATCGCGGCTTTGATCGCGTCCTCAGCGAGGACCGAGCAGTGAATCTTCACAGGGGGAAGGCTCAGCTCTTCAACGATTTCGGTGTTCTTGATCTCTAGCCCTTCATCGATGGACTTGCCCTTGAGCCATTCGGTCGCAAGAGACGAGCTTGCGATTGCGGAGCCACACCCGAAGCACTTGAACTTCGCGTCCTCGATCACTCCGGTATCGTCGTTGACTTTGATCTGCAGCTGCATCACATCGCCACATTCCGGGGCGCCGACAAGACCGACACCGATCTCTTTGGATTCCTTGATCTCTTTCTGGGTACCGAATGTCCCAACATTGCGTGGGTTTTCGTAGTGGTCGATTACTTTTTCGCCGTATGCCATGATGCACCTCTCAGGTGGTTTTTATTCAGTGGGATGAACCAGGTATCTGGTCCAAATATTCCTTGAACCGTGCTTAGGCGGTTCAGTCCACGGCCCCGGAGGGGACCGACTTCATCAGTGTGCCGCCCATTCAATCTTGGAGATATCAATCCCCTCGTTGTGCATGTCATAGAGCGGGGAAAGCTCACGGAGCTTCTTCACTGCTTCGATGATCTTGTCCCCTGCGTATTCGAGCTGTTCTGGAGTGGTCCAGCGGCCCATCGAGATGCGGAGCGAGGAGTGAGCGAGGTCGTCGCCGACGCCGAGTGCCTTGAGCACATAGCTCGGCTCAAGCGAAGCACTCGTGCAGGCTGATCCAGAGCTGACCGCGATTTCCTTGATCGCCATCATCAGTGATTCACCCTCAACAAATCCGAATGAGATGTTGGTGATGTTCGCGAGTCTGCGATCGCGGGCGCCGTTGACCTGGACCACGTCGAGAGCCGATTCGATCTTGCTTTCGAGTTCGTTGCGGAGCTTGAGCAGACGCTCGCGCTCGTCATCCATTGATTGTGCGCACAGTTCGCATGCTTTCCCCAGACCAACGATGCCGGTGACATTGAGGGTCCCGGAACGGAACCCGCGTTCTTGTCCTCCGCCTTCTTGGATCGCTGTCAAGCGGATTCGAGGCTTCCGGCGACGCACATACAGAGCACCGACTCCCTTGGGGCCGTAGAGCTTGTGACCCGAAAGCGAGAGCAGATCAATATTGTCAGTCTTCACATTGGTGGGCATCTTACCAACCCACTGGGTTGCGTCGGTGTGGAAGACAATGCCCTTGTCGTGACACATCTCGCCAATCTCTGGGATCTCGTTGATGGTGCCGAGTTCATTGTTCGCCCACATGATGGTGACGAGGATCGTGTCGTCGCGGACAGCGCCCTCGACCATTTCACGCGTGATCAGTCCATCGCTGTCCGGCTCGAGATAGGTCACATCGAAGCCTTCCTTCTCCATACGCTTACATGGATCAAGGACCGCTTTGTGCTCGTGGATCGCCGTGATGATGTGACCACGGCCGGTCTCGCCTGCGGGCTTCTTCGCGTACATGTTCGCGGCACCCTTGATTGCGATGTTATTGGACTCAGTCGAACCCGAAGTGAAGATGACTTCCTTGGAGTCCGCTCCGATGAGGTCCGCGACTTGTTGGCGTGCAGTCTTAATGCCGTGCTCTGCGTCCCAGCCGTAGCTGTGATTGCGGGAGCCTGGGTTCCCG
The DNA here is from genome assembly GCA_017640485.1 of Phycisphaerales bacterium. GTDB lineage: Bacteria > Planctomycetota > Phycisphaerae > Phycisphaerales > UBA1924 > UBA1924. The sequence goes on from JAEPQP010000075.1 coordinate 7,072, forward strand.
AAGGTCTCTGTGAAGTACGGCATCATCGCTTCTACGACGCGTGGATCACACGGAGTCGTTGCAGCATAATCAAGGTACATCGGGAGTGTCACACCCATGGTCTTATCCTCGTACGCCTAGGAGGCGTCAATCCGGACCCGCAGGTCCTGAGTCTTAGAATCATTCTACAGTACTATTGTAGTCAGAGAGGCATTCGTGAGCAATACAAAACTGGATTCATGGCACCCGATTCAATCGCTCTGAATGGTTCAGGACGCGATGTACCGCATCTTGACGCGATTCCCCTTCGCGTTGTACATCACCTCGGTCATGTATGCCTTCATCAGCATCACACCCCGTCCGAATGGTTTGGAGAGATTCTCCATCAGTGTCGGATCAGGGACCTCGGTGGGAACGAAGCCGGGACCGTGATCTTCGATCGCGATCTGGATCTCCCGCTCGAGAACTTTGTACTCCACGCGAATCGGAGGGTCGCCGGGTACATGCTCATGCCCGTGGACAAAGGCATTGGTGATCGCTTCCTCAATCGCGAGTCTCACGGCGAAGATCGCTGCGTCTTTGAGCCCGGCTTGGACCGCTTGATCCAGGATCTGGTCGATGAGCGCCGAGATCTTCTCTCGGTCATTGACCAACTCGACCGTGATCGGGTCCTGGATCTGTGTATCGGCTTCGCCCATAAGTGCTTGGTACTCTCTGAAACAGTCTGCTAAGGAGACGAAACGAGTCGATGCTGTTTTAGCTGCTCGCAGCGTTGAACTCTTGCATCGCATCGTTCAGTGTCTCGTGGATGCTGAAGAGCTTGTTCAGGCGTGTGATCACGAAGACCTCAAAGATTTGAGGATCAATATTCGCGAGACGGAGCTTGCCGTCTTTCTCGTTAACCTTGTTGTTGATGGTGATGAGCGCACCAAGTGCCGCGGATGACAGGTGATCGACATTCGCGAAGTTGATCAGGAGTTGGGGTGCATCGGATTGTTCAATAATGCCGCTGATCTCGTCGCTGATCGCTTGAATATTTGCCTCATCAAGGATGTTGCGATCGATGAACTCGACCTGAGTGACATGATCAATATTTGAAATCCGGAGTCTGGAATCGCTCATCGGCATTCTCCCATGTGAAAGTGAGTCTCACACTTGTGACACCACTATAGATCACCACTCTCAGAATTGCGAGATTCGATTTCCGCTATCGGTCGTGTCCTGTGGGTATGAAAAACGCTCGACGCGTAGCACGCCGAGCGTTCAGAGGAGCTGCGTGAGATCTATGGGCTCAGCCGCCCAGTTGATCGAGGAGTCCTGGGAAGTGCCGTTCTTCCTCTTCATTTTGGATCAGAATCGTTGGCTTGATCATGACCAAGAGGGTCTTCTCTTCTTTCGCATCGATGCGGTTTGAGAAGAAGCGTGAGAGAATCGGGATCTTCGAGAGCACGGGGACGCCGGTCTCAACCTGAACTTCTTCGACCAGACGCTGACCGCCGAGCATGATGGTTCCTTGATCAGGAACAGTCACTGTGGTGTTGATCTGCGTGGTGTTCTGGACCGGGAGCTGGATGGTCCCTGTGAAGTTCGAGGTATTTCCTGTACCGCCGCCGCCACCTGTGGTCGCACCACCAACCGCACCGGTCACAGTGGTCGACGATGAGGTCAGGTCGTTGGACGCGAGCGAGGTGATCACGGTCATCGTGACATACCGACGATCCGCTGAAGCGACACCAGTGATGTCAAGCACGACACCGTCGTTGAGGGTCGCGATGACCGGGTTGAATGCACCGGAGCTGGAACCGACGATCGCGTTGAGGCCGGAAACATAGGTCGATTGGGTCGAGACCACGATGTTGGCACGCTGACCGTTGGTGAAGGTCAGACGGGGAGCGGTCAGCGTCACGGAGCGTTGGTCGGCTTGGGTTGCTTCGACCATGAAGTCCACCTGGACATCGTCGAGGAAGCGAGCCGTGATCCCAAGCGCAGGATTCGCTGCGAGGATATCAGCCGCGAACCCACTGGCACCCGCGAGAGTTTCGGTCAGACCAAAGGAGTTCTGAGCCGCGCGAATCACCGAGAACTGGTCATCACCAACGACTGTTCCGTCTGGGAGGACGCCGCCATTGTTGCCCGGACCAAAGACCGGGATGACATCCGCACCGTCGATGTTGCCGTCACCGTTCACATCAACATTCGCTTGGAGGAATCGGACCAGTGAACCGTCACTGTTAAAGTAGTCAGAAGGCAGGATCGATGGGTCGATCGCAGTCGCTGTCCGGTACTCGGTGTTGTTTGCGTTCAGGTAGACATCGAGGTCAAAGCCGATCTGCTCAAAGAAGTTCTGATCGACTGACATGAACCGAGCTTCGACGCTGATCTGAACAGCACGCTGCGATCGGAGCTTATTGAGGAGCCCGATCACTTCACGATGGTAGCGTGGGGTTGTGGTGATGATGAAGTTGCCGTTGAGCGCGGTGAGTGAACTGGTGTTCCCTCCATCGCTTTGCCAGTTTCCAGGATCAACGCTCGCGCGGATGAGTGAGGAGATCGCGCCGACCCGTTCTTCTGGGGAAGCAAGCTCTGGATCACCCGAGCTGCCTGAGAATGGGCTGGAGCCGCCACCGCCACCGCCACCGCCGCTGCTGGAGATGTTGAAGTCTGGAGCATTGTCAAACTCAGGAACATCGAAGAGCAGATCGCGGACATCGTAGATTTCAAGGACGGTGTTCTGACGCAGAACATCATCCGATGAGATGGTCAGGATGCCGTCTTCGACCGCCCAGCTTGCTGGGAGGACCGGATCAGATGCCTTCGCGAGGACGCGGTCGAGCAGAACCTCGAGGGTGACATTGTTCAACCGGAGTGTGATCGGGCTGTCGGGATCGACACCGATGTCTGCGAGGGATTCCCAGTCCGGGTCGATGTCGAGATCTGCGGTCGTCCCGATGAACGCGAGCACATCCTCGAAGGAGTTGTTGTCAAAGTCGACCGGCATGCGTGTTTCACGCAACTGAGTCAGCACAGCGCGGTTCGCTTCGGATTCAGCGTATTCAAGCGTTGAGCCGCGACGGAAGCTGATCTGTGGCCAGTCGTCCGGGTAATCCATCAAGAACTCAGGAAGAATCATCGCTTCCTGATTGTCCAGCGATTCGTGAGCGTAGCTCAGCGCTTTGTCACGCTGGTATCCAGAGAATGTCCGGTAGACGATGATGTCCTCGATGACATCTTTCAAGATCAATGCGGTTGGGTTGATCGGATCGAGGAACAGGATGTTCTCGATGATCTCGAGTGCTTCTTCGTACTTCAGTTCGGACTGAAGGGCACGCACACGCTCGAGTGATGCAGCAACACGCTCGTCACGCTCATTGAGTCTTTGCGTTTCCAGTTCCTGTGTCCGCTGCTCGCGTTCCGCGGCTTCTTGCTCGAGACGGGTCTGACGGAGCTGCTCTTCACGCTGAGCGATGTTCGAGGACAGGGTATCGAGCTCCGCGATGTAGTTCTCGTAACGGGCTTGAGGCATCACATCGCGGGCACGCTGGACTTCCAAGCGAGCTTGAGCGACCAGGCCGGAAGCAACCGTCGTATCTCCTGATGCGAGCGCTTCATTCGCTTGATTGGTCAGGTTGTCGTAGGTCGCGGTCAGACGCTGCATGATGATGCTGCGTTCTTCGATCGGATCATCAAGACCGCCGTCAGATGGGCCGCCCTGAACACCGAGCGCGATCTCGATCTCGTTGAGTCGCTGAGCAGAGAGTGCACGCTCCTCGTCTGAGATCAGACCAGAGAAGTTCTGGAGCAGGTTGTTGTAAGCCGAGAGCGCGTCATTCAGACGGCGTTCTTCGTACGCGATGTTCGCGTTGGCGAGCAGTGTTTGGGCTTCAAACTTGCGTGCGGTTTGAACGAGATCAACCGGTTCGGACTGGGTCTGTGCGGATTCAGGGGTCGAAGCGGGCTCATCCACGATCTGGACATCGAGATTCTCGATCGGCTCCATCTCTTCCGGATCGACCTCTACCGGCTGATTCAGCATCTCTGCGGCGGTGTTCACGAGCCATTCCGAGTTGCTGCCCGATTCTGGAGCAAGCATACCCATCGACGCGGATTGTGCACCAAATGTTTCACCGCGTGATTGTTCGAGATTCGAGATCCGCGTGCGATAGATGCTCAGCTTGCGACGGCTCTGAGCATCAAGTTCAAGACCGAGTGAACCGATGCGGTTGATGATGGTCTTGGCACGAGCGTAATCACCCTGATTGAATGAATCGATCGCGGAGCGAAGGGTCGCTGGGACCATCGGGAGCGCCTGGTCCTTGCGGACCTGGATCTGTTCGTTGATCGCGTTGGCGCGATCGATCTGATCGTTGGTCGCCTTGCTTGAGTTGAGCACGGCTTCGGCGTGACGCTGAGCATCTACGAGACGATCAAAGCCCAGCGCGTGCTGAGCTTTTTGGAGTGCAATATCTTGACGATCGGTGCGTTGGATTGAGCGTTCGACCTGTGCGAGGAGTTTCCATGCACGCTGGTCCTGTTCGTCGCTCAGTGTCAGACCCGCTGGTGAGTCTTGGAGTGCGAGGATCATGGCGCGAGCCCGGATCAGTTGCTCTTGAGCAACAAGCTCTGCGGCACGATCAAGCACCGATCCTGCATCAACATTCTCGATGCTGGGAATAGTGGTGGTGGTGCTGACCGTTTCAACATTCGCTCCTGCATACGAAGCCGCGGCTCCGGTGGTGGCGAGAAGCAAGGTCACGAATCGTTGTCTGCTGGGTGACATCCGAAATCACTCCGTTCAAGGTTGATCTGCGTCGGCACTGTTGCCGAACAACAAAGGGGCTAGTACATCAGTCCGCTCCCCTCTTGGTGAGCGGTCACTATCATCGTATCCGTCTTACAGCACTCCTGCACGCCAAGTGCACGGGTTTACCGTAGGGGGGGACAATACCGGCATCAGCAGCAAATCGCAAATGGTCATCCAGAATTTGGCCACCATATTCGTCCCTGCCATAACCGGATCCTCAGTACAGTCGAGCACATGCTCGATCATGTCATCTTTCCTATATCAACAGCTACAGTGGATCCATTCCTGTATGGATCTGGTGTGTCCCACACCGTCAAGCAGTTGTGCACGAAAGCGGGGTCGTGCGGCTTGATCTTGTTCCGCCTATTCGCACCGCTTTACAGGTGGGTTTCTCAGGATTGAAAACTGATTTGAAGATTCCAAATGCGTGCATGGACAGCGTCCGCAGTGCGAGCAATCAGGATAGAAAGTATCACGTATGACTAGTCAGAATCGGACCCAAGCCAGCGGGAGCTCAGTACTGAGCATTGCTGTAAATACTTCTTTGAGAGTGCTTTGGGTTCTTTGCTGTCGCTGCTCACCATCCCAATGTCACTCGGGAGCACACGATCAGCACTGAGCAGGAATGTATCCGCTGTCAGATCCACACCATCTTGGGTGTCGATTAGCGAGTCCATCGCTTCCAGAGCGAGGGTCTCTGCTTGAAGCAGGTTTTCGGCGGTACACAACACCTCGGCGTATCGCCCGGTTGGGTTCTGGTCGGATTCGAAGCGGAGCAAGCACCGAAAAGGAGTGATCCCCAGTTCGTTGCCCTCGTCATCCAGATTGGTTTCCGGGTCGACATTGAGCACCAATCCCCATTTTTCTCTTGCGATCTCCACGATCTCGTCCGCGTTGAGCAGGTCCGGCCGATCCGCTGGTGTCGACAGCAC
>JAEPQP010000070.1 GCA_017640485.1 Phycisphaerales bacterium
ACGCCCCCCGCTATCTTGTGTCGTCCCGGTTGGCCCGTCTTGTTGATCCACGAATCGCCCCTATCCAATCTGCTCGATCTCAGGGACTCTCATCGACTTCTTCACCCGAATCATCCGAAAAATCTTCGATCTCGACCCCAGAAAGGTCCTCCTCGACCTGTTCCGCGGCATCTTCAGCAGAAGAACTCGATGACCACGAATGTGGAGGGAGCGCAAACTCGTTCCCATCCGCATCCACCACCAAGATCCGGATCGGTACAACCACATCCGTATTCGCGTTCGCCTGCAGTTGAGGATCCATCTCGACCATCACAAGCCCGTATCCCGAATCAAACACCATCGGGAGCGGGATCATGTTCGGACGCCCGTTGTACTGCTGCATCTGCTGACTCACCGCGCCGTAGCCCGTGAACAACTCGCCCCAGCCCTTGGTCTCTGAAACCACAGGACCAAGCGAGTCCATGTACGCAGTCCGGAACGCCACCAGCACCTCGTCCTCGACACTCGCTGCCGGATGACCCATCGCCGCACGCGCCTTGTCAAAGTCGCCGGATTCAATATCACGAAGAATCTGAGCCGTCGGCGCTCCCGCGTTCGTCTCCATCCAGCGGAACCCGAACGAGGTCACCCCCAGAATCCCGCCCCACAGCGCGAGCATCAACAGTCCGATCAACAGCCCCGCGATCGCGAACCCCATCCCGCCGACGCGCCCTTTGGACCGCGAGATCCCAACGATCCCGAAGATCGAGAGGAACACACCAAAGATCGCCGTCACCCCGCCGCAGCAACCAATGCACGAACACACCATCCCCAAAATCGCGGCGATACTCGTCCGCTCCGGCTCATGGTACATCGTGATATGGTCCGTCCCGTCAAACTGTTGCGTCTGTGTCATAACCCCACCTTATCCGAGTTTGTCCCCCCAAACCACCCTCAACCCACCATGCACACCAACATCAGCAGATCACCGAATCCAATTCCACACGAAAAAAGCCCCGGGACTCATCCCGGAGCTTGTGAGTTCATCATCGGTTAATCCAATCAGGATTACTTGGATCCGACGATCAGATCGTCAAAGTCATCCATCATGTCCTCATTGGTAAATGCGCCCGCATCGTCCGTCAATCGAGCACCGCCGCGCGAGATGTAGTTGGTCCCGAACTCCAAGCGGTAATCCGACTGAATATCCGCGTTGGACAACCACCCCGTGTCCGTGCCGCTCATGTACACATTGTCGATCCCCGCAGAGTGCACAATGAATCGCCCGCGAGGACGCGTCGGGAAAACACGATCAAAGGTCGTGCCCGAAAGATCCGTCTCAGCCGGGTCCAGCTGGTACGAGCCCGGCGACGCAAGCATCGCCGCGAGCGTGTAGATCCGGTCCATGTCATCAACCGAATCACCCAGCACACTGGCGCGACCAGTCGTCGGATCGCCGCCCATGTTGATGCCTTGCGAACCGAACTCGCTCGCATTCAAGAACGCATGGTTCGAAGCAAGATAGAACCACGCAGGACCTTCTGTATCACCAAGCTCGCCGTTCCCATCACTCGAAACGCGCACAAACTGTGTGTACACCTCATCGCCGTCGCTCGTCGCAAGGATCGATCCACGCGCCGATTCATCCTGCGCCCAGATCAGCAGCGGATTCCCCCAAGCATCCACAATGTCAGGCATCAACTCCTGACCCTCGCCCGCGGCACTGCCCGCTTGCCCATCCCCGTCCGCGCCGTGCGGCTGCACCTGGAAGAACTTCTGCTCCGGAGTGAAGTACCCACCATCCGAACCAATCAGGTTCACATTCACCACCACCCTCGGCGTTTCCATCGTGTCGTTCTTCGGACCGATCGCGATGATCCCAGCGTCCTCATCGATCAACGACGCGACCGCCGGATCGGATTCAAGACCAAGAATCGCTGCGCTCCCACCGAGCTCGAGCATCACATTTTCCGCGGCCGACATCCCGATGTCCTGATTATCCGAGTGCCCCATCTCCGCTTCAGAGAAGAACCCCGGGTTCCGCCCCGCGTTGTCGTTCCCGAACCGCTGAGCCGCCGTCGCCAGATCCGCCATCAGCGATTGCGAACTGACTTTCAGTCCAGTATCGCGTGCACCAGACAAAGCCGGGAGCAGCAGCGCGACCAAAACCCCGATCACCGCGATCACCAGCAACATCTCGACCAGACTAAACGCCGTCCGACGAAAGCCTGCCACGCTCATTTCAACCCTGGGCATACCTGCACTCCACTTGTTCATTCAAATTCCCGCCGACAAGCACCACAACGACACCACCAGCCCTCTGAGCCAGCCCGTCAATCACAGCGTATCCCCAGACTCTATACGCACCGCCCCCCGCTCTGGATGCCCGCACCCCAACTTTGCCCCACTTTCCCGCCCCATCCTCCACCAGCCCGCTACAGCACCATCCACAACATCAGCGCCACCATCCCCAAAACACCAACAATTGCCCAAACAGAAAGCCCCTTCTCCTCCTCCACCACATACGCCCCGCACTCAGGACACACCGACGCCTGGTCGTACATCGTCGCGCCGCAGCTCGTGCACCGCATCAGTTCATCCCCAAACCGATCCAGATCCGCCCCGCTCGGCCCCTCCGGATCCAGCCCCTCACCCAGATCCCAGCCATCATCCTGATCGACACCAACACCCATCCATACACCTCCGTCCATGCATGATAACGACCCAGAGACCAACTTCATTCATCCCAACCCCGATTCCGACCGATAGAACACCCATGCCCTCCCTCGGCCCGTCCACATTCAACCTCGCATCCCTCTCCTTCGGGATCTCCAAGCTCAACCAACACCGAGCCGACATCAACCAATCCCTCGAACGACTCGCCTCTGGCAAGAAAATCAACCGCGCCTCCGATGACCCCTCCGGACTCGTCGCGTCCACCAAACTCCAAGCCTCCGAACGCTCGCTCCAAAAACGACTCACCAGCTTCGAGCACGAGTCCGCCTCGCTGGGCGCACAAGAAGGCGCCCTCTCCGTCCTCGCGGACCTCATGATCGACCTTGACGCGCTGACCGTCGCAAACGCCAACACCGGCGCCCTCTCGCAAGAAGAACGCGACGCCAACACCGACCAAGCCCAGTCCATCATCGCCGCGATCGACCAGATCCAGTCCACGGCTACCTTCAAAGGCGTCGACATCCTCACCGGATTCCGAGCCGCGGAACTCGCGTCCATCACAATCGAGTCCACCGATCCAGAGACGGGCGAACCAACCTTCGAAACCAAAACCCTTGTGGACCTCCCCGAACTCCTCGAGTCCGACCCCGAAGCCGCGCAGGAACTCGCGCAGCTCGCCGCATCCAAAGTCAACAACCGCCGCGGCGCCGTAGGCAACCGACTCAACGCGATCGACTCCCAGTCCCGCGCCCTCCAAGCCGAACTCGAAGGCACCACCGACGCGCTCTCCCAGATCCTCGACACCGACTACGCCGTCGAAACCGCCAAGCTCGTCCGCTCCCAGATCCTCGAGCAAGCCACCACCCAAACCATCCTCACGCAGCGACAACAGATCGAGTCCATGCTCGGCCTGCTCACCACATCAACAACAAACACCTCAAACGCGATCAGCGCCCAAGCCCCGACATCCCAACGAATCTGATCCAGATTACTCGCCGCCCCGCTTGAGCCCCGGCCCAACAAGCACCCGCGCCAAGACCTCACGCACCGAGACCCCATCGCTGTCGCGCCCGTGACCCGGGATCCCCATCGCCTCGAGCACGCCGTAGCCCATACCGATATTCACCAGCACCCACGCGAGCACCTCGCTGCTGAACCGGTCCTCGACCTGCGCGCTCTCCTGCGCCCGCTCGATCTCTTTGGTAATAAACACATGCAGCGCCGTCATATGTTCCGTGACCGCCGCGTGGATGAGCTCATCATCAATCTCCGACACCGCCTGGAGCATCACGCGATACCCGACGCGTCCCTCCCCAGACACCATCGGATTCTCCCCCAGCAAGCGCGCCAAACGGATCGCGGGGTTCTCTGACTTCCCAAGATCCGACTCCCACTGCTCGAGCGTCTGCTTCCCGATCCGCTCGATCAGCGCGACGAACAGATCCCGCTTGCTCTTGAAGTGCCGGTAGATGATCGGCTCCGTGACATCCGCTTCCTTCGCGATCTGCGCCGTGGTCGCGCCCGCATACCCCCGCGTCGCGAACAACTGCGCCGCCACATCCAACAACTGTTCACGCCTCTGTGCCGCCGGCAGTCGTGCCATCCTGATCACCTTCCATCTCATCACGCCCGTCCTGAGCGCCCGCGTCTAGCTCGCTGTTGACCACTCTTGCCCCGTCCGGAATCCGCACCGGATCAAACCCACCAGCATTCCAAGGATGACACCGACAGATCCGCCCGATCGTCATCCATGTCCCAACCACCGGCCCATACAACCGGTACGCCTCCGCAGAGTACCGCGAACATGTCGGCTCAAACCGACACTGCCCACCAATCACAGGAGACAACACCACACGATAGACCCGAATCAACACAAGAAAAGGCACATTCCCCATCCGACCAAGCCACCCCAGATCAGACTCCACCCGCGACGACGCCGCCAAACCCATCGAAGGACCATCCCCTTTACACATCCCCGCCACCGTCCTCCCCCGCACCCTTCTCCACAACCCGCTTCTCCACAACCCGGATCGCCGCATTCGCCGCCTCAACGAGCCACTCGCGCCAGACCTCCAGCCCCGCCGGATCATGCGGCCGCACACTCACCACCAGATCAAACCCGCACCCATCACCCCCCATCGGGATCCCGGACCGCTCGTGCCGAAACGCCTCGCGCACCATCCGCTTCGCCTTCCCCCGCGCCACCGCGTTGCCCACGCGCTTTCCAACCGACAACCCCAACCGATGCTCGCTCAATCCGTTGGGTTTCACAAACACCGTCAACGCCCCCCGCGACTTGCGGACCTTGAAATCAAACACCGCGCTGAACTCATCCGAAGTCCGCACCCGATGCCGCTTGCGATAGAACAACCGCTCACCCATACCCCAACCCTACACCCCAAAAATAAAGAAGGCCCGGTTGAGGGGGACATTCCCAACCGGGCCGATTGAGTCGGCGGTCATCCAACCAGCCGCTCATTGTCCAGACAGGGTGCCGTCTCTCCCCAGGCGGCACTCGCCCGTCCAGAATCTCTACCCAAGGCGCGGCGCCACAAAACACACACACACGCACACGCCCAAGGCAAACTCCGAGAAGTCCTACCCACCCGGAGCCGGATGAAACAACCTGCCGAACACACAAGCAGATCCACGGCTTGAGGCGCCGCAACCTCTCTCTCGTTACATCAGCACGCAAACACGCAACCAATGCACAGCCACTCTCTCAGTAGCCTTCAATCTCCGGAGCTCACTCCGAAACACTCTTCAGTTGTCGTTAATCATCCGCCGATCCACACCATCCGAACAAACTGGCTTCACATGAATCAACTCATTGCCCCGAATGGGACACACCCAACAATACGCACCCCAAAACACACGGTTGCAACCACACACCCAAAAATATAACTCATCGCGCGTATGTTAAATTTATTTCAGTTCATGCGCACAAACCACACCAACCACACAGCACCCCTCACTCCACCCTCACAGCACAGAGTCCTATAGCAATCCGCTCTTCGTGCACGCAAACACCATTCATGAGCCGTGCATGTGAAACTGTTACTCTGCAGCCGAATCCGTGTTCGCCTTGCCGCCCGTTGCCAGAATCAACAAGCCGACCACCCCCGCAATCACCGACGCACCGAGCACACCAAGCTTCGCGGCATCAAGATCCGACGCATCAGCAAACGCAAGGTTCGCAATAAATAACGCCATCGTAAACCCGATCGCCGACAACCACGCCGCCCCGAAAACATGCCTCCAGTTCGCCCCCTCCGGAAGCACACCGATCCCCAGCTTCTGTGCGACAAACGCAAACCCAAACACCCCGACGGGTTTCCCGATCAACAACCCAAGCACCACACCCCACAACGCTTTGCTCGCCCACACCGAAGTCTCAGCGCCCGCTCCCGCAACAGCTTCGACGGCCTCCGCGTCGCCACCCGAGAGCGACACACCCGCGTTCGCCAGCGCAAATACAGGAAGAATCGCAAACGCGACCCAAGGAATCAACGCGTGCTCCAAACGGCGCACCGGGGTCTCCACCTTGTGACCCGCATCCTCGATCGCGAGCACCGCCGACTGCTGCCGAGCGGTCGTCCACGACTTGGCTCCATCCTTCGAGTCCTGATTGAACCGCTCGAGCATCGAGCCAACAAACGAGCTGTACCGCGCCTGATCCACGCGTGTCCTCGCCGGGATGGTCATCGCGACCAGCACCCCCGCGATCGTCGCGTGCACGCCGCTCTTCAAAACCAAATACCACACCACAACCCCCAGCAGCAGATACACCACCATCCGGCGCACACCCATCAAGTTCAGCACCATCATGATCGCCAACACGATCCCCGCCTTGCCCAGGTAATCCAGACCGATCGATTCGGTATAGAAAATCGCGATCACCAGCAGCGCCCCGAGATCATCCACGATCGCAAGCGATGTCAAAAAGATCCGCACCGATACAGGGACTCGCGACCCAACCAGCGCCAGCACCCCCAGCGCAAACGCGATATCCGTCGCCATCGGGACCCCCCACCCACCGATCGAATCCTCACCCAGATTCACCAGCGCATACACCGTCCCAGGCACCGCCATCCCCCCCAGCGCCGCCGCGATTGGGAGCGCCGCCTTCTTCGGACTCTTGAGCTCCCCGACCAGCACCTCCCGCTTGATCTCCAGACCAACCAGCAAGAAGAACACCGCCATCAGCAGATCATTGATCCACAGAATAAACGCCTTCTCGAGCCCCCACTCCCCGAACCCAACACGCACCGTAGTCTCATAGAACAGCTTCGTGTACGAAGCCGCGTACCCCGAGTTCGCCCACACCATCGCGCCCAGCGCGCACACAATCAGCAGCACGCCCCCCGCCGCCTCAAACTTCATCAACCGCTGGAACGGCCCAAGCAGCTTGTCCGCCGCAGTACGCTCAAGGTCACGATCCGATTTCGGGATATCAAGTGGTCCAGCCATGCGCGATGCTTCCCACCCCAAGACCTACTGTCTACACCACCGCGCCATAAATCGTACAAACCCGACATCACGCCGCTCAAAACTCACACGCAGACTTATTTAATATGCCACGAAAAATCCGCCGACCAATCAGCCGGCGGATCACGCACACATCATCAACTCGACTCATACATCACGGCGACGCGTGGTTCTCCGTGCCCTTCGCAAACCCAAACCCAGCGCCCGTGTCGTCCACGACGATCGTGTCGCCGCGTTCGAACGCGCCGCTCAGGATCTTGGTCGCGAGCGGATTCTCGATCTGCCGCTGGATCGTCCGCGCCAGCGGCCTTGCCCCGTACGCTGGGTCGTAGCCCTCCGCGATGAGCCGCTCGAACGCGCTGTCGCTGAGTTCCAGCGACATGCCGCGCTCCGCGAGCCTCCGCTCCAAACCAGCGAGCACGATCTTCGCGATCCCGCGCAGCGTCTCTTTGCCGAGCTGGTGGAACACCACCGTCTCGTCGATCCGGTTGAGCAGCTCAGGACGGAAGAACTGCTCGCGCATCCCGACATTGAGATTCGCGTTCATCGTCCCGCTCTCAAGATCGGGCTTCATCCCCTGCGCATCCAAATCAGCCCCGGGACCGCGCCGGATCAGATCCCGCACCGCCGCCTCGATCTCCCAATCCTCCGCACCGCTCTCGGCCATGCTGAGAATCTTCTGAGAACCAATATTGCTCGTCATCACCACAATCGTGTTCTTGAAATCCACCGTCCGACCCTGACCATCCGTCAAGCGACCGTCATCAAGCAACTGCAGCAATACATTGAACACATCCGGGTGGGCCTTCTCGATCTCATCAAACAACACCACCGAGTAAGGCCGACGACGAACCGCTTCTGTCAGCGACCCGCCTTCTTCATACCCGACATACCCCGGAGGCGCACCGACCATCCGAGCCACGGCATGCTTCTCCATGTACTCGCTCATATCGATCCGCACCAGCGCATCCTCAGTATCAAACAAGAACTCCGCGAGCGCCTTACAAGTCTCCGTCTTCCCCACACCCGTCGGCCCAAGGAACAAGAAACTCCCGATCGGCTTCGTCGGATCACCAAGACCCGCACGCGAGCGACGAACCGCGTCCCCGACCGCACGCAGCGCCTCGCTCTGACCCACCACGCGCTGCGTCAGATGCTCCTCGATGTGCACCAGCTTCTCGCGCTCGGATTCAACCAGCTTCGAAACCGGGATCCCTGTCCAGCGACCAACGATCTGCGCGACCGCTTCCGGATCAACCTCTTCCTTGATCAGCACATCACCCGACGACTGACGCGCATCGATCGCTTTCTCCGCATCCTCAAGCTTCTTCTGGAGCTCGATCAGCTCGCCGTACTGGATCTTCGCCGCGGATTCAAGATCACCGACGCGCTGCGCCCGCTCGAGTTCGATCTTCTTCTGCTCGATCTCGTTCTTGATCGACCGCGCCACATCCAGATCCTTCTTCTCGTCTTCCCATCGCGCACTCAGCGCGTTGTTCTTCTCGCGCAGCTCCGCCAGTTCGCTCTCGACCCGCTCGATCTCGCCGGTATTGACATCCGACTTCTCCTCGAGCTTGAGCGCCTCGCGCTCAATCTCCAGCGACATGATCCGCCGGCGCAGCTCATCAATCTCCGCGGGCATCGACTCGATCTCCATCTTCAGCGAGCTCGCCGCTTCATCAATCAAATCAATCGCCTTGTCGGGAAGGAACCGCTCCGTGATGTACCGATCACTCAGCGACGCCGCAGCCAAAATCGCGCTGTCCTGGATCCGCACGCCATGATGCGCCTCGTAGCGTTCTTTGAGTCCGCGCAGGATCGCAACAGTTTCCTCGACGCTCGGCGCCCCGACCAGCACCTTCTGGAACCGGCGCTCAAACGCCGCGTCCTTCTCGATGTGCTTGCGGTACTCATCCAGCGTCGTCGCGCCGATACACCGCAGCCCGCCCCGCGCCAGCGCGGGCTTGAGCAGGTTCCCCGCGCTCACCGCGCCCTCTGCCGCGCCCGCTCCGATGATCGTGTGCAGCTCATCGACAAACAAAATAATCCGCCCGTCGCTCGCTTCGACCTCGCGCAGGACCGCTTTCAACCGGTCCTCAAACTCGCCGCGATACTTCGCGCCCGCGAGGAGCTGACCCACATCCAGCGCCATGATCCGTTTATCGCTCATCCCCTCAGGACAATCGCCGTTCACAATCCGCAGCGCCAGCCCTTCCGCGATCGCGGTCTTGCCCACGCCGGGTTCACCGATCAGCACCGGGTTGTTCTTCGTCCGGCGCGACAGCACCTGCATACACCGACGGATCTCTTCATCGCGACCGATGACCGGATCGAGCTTCCCGCTCGACGCCATCGCCGTCAGATCGATCGAGTACTTATCGAGCGCCTCGAACGACCCCTCACCGCCCGCGTCGGTGATGTTCTCCACACCCGACGCCTTGCGGATCTGCGCGATCGCATTCTGCACCTCCTTCGTCTCGATCCCGTTGACCTTGAGCAGCTCCTTCGCCGTCGTCGCGACCTGCGTGATCGCGACCAGCAGATGCTCGCACGACACAAACGAATCGCCCATCGCTTTGGCGCTCGCGTCCGCTTTGCCCATCAGCTCCATAATCTCGCGCCCGCTGCTCCCCGCACCCGAGCTCGTCGTCGGCAGCCTCCCAATCTCAGAACCAACCATCGAGCGCACGCGCCCAACATCAGCCCCGATCTTCTTGAGTATCGCGATCCCAGGCCCCCCGTCGTCTTCAATCAACGCCGCAAGCACATGCAACGCCCCAACCTCAGGGTTGGACGCCCCCATCGCCGATTGCTGCGCCGACGCCAGTGCTTGCTGCAAAAGTGTGGTCATTCGATCCATCATGGATAGTTCCTCCGTATTGCCATCAGCCGCATTCCGCAGCCGATCCCAACACAGATTGCAAACCGCGCGCCAGACCACCAGCACGCCTCAGATCACCTATAAAGCCCAATTGCAACCCCAAAACCCTGCCGATCCGCCCCAAACCTGCCACCCCGGCAGCCCTTATTCAAACACCACCGTCCGCGCTCCGTCAATCAACACCCGATCCTCCAGATGCATCCGCACCGCTTCCGCGAGCACCACCCGCTCAAGATCACGCCCCTTCCGGACCATGTCCTCCACCGTGTCCCGATGCGACACATCCGCCGTCCGCTGCGCGATGATCGGCCCCTCATCAAGATCCGCCGTCACATAATGCGCCGTCGCGCCGATTAGCTTCACCCCCCGTTCAAACGCCCTGTGATACGGCCGCGCCCCCGCAAACGCCGGCAAAAAACTGTGATGAATATTGATAATCCGCCCCGCATACTTCTCGACAAAGCCCGGACTCAGCACCTGCATGTACCGCGCAAGCACCACCAGCTCCACCCCGTCCTCCTCGAGCAGCCGAATCACCTCCGCCTCCTGCTGCGCCTTCGTCTCCTTCGTCACAGGCAGCACCTCATACCCAAACCCAAAGGTCTCCGCGATCGACCGAGCATCTTCATGATTCGAGATGACCCGCGTGACCGTCGCCGCAAGCTCGCCGTTGGTCACCCGCCACAACAAGTCCGCGACGCAGTGTGTCTGCTTGCTACACAGCACCGCGACCCGCGCCCAGGGACTTGCATCGCGGATCCGGTACTGCAGGTTCATCCCATCGAGCACCGACTCCAGTCCACCCCGATCCTCCAGCCCCTCAAACGCGAGCCGCATCGAGAACTGACCCGTCTGCGGATCCGCGTGCTGATCCGCATCCAGCACATTGCCCCCCGCGTCCGCGATCGCCGCCGTCACCGCCGCGATGACCCCGCGCCGATCAGCACAGCCGATCACCAGCCGTGTCACCGAAGACTTCCCATCAACCAACCCTGATTGGTCCGTGCTTGATCCCATACCCCCACCCCATCGACCATTTCCCCTGCCCGCCGAATCAGCACCCGGATCCACACCAACAAAAACAAACGCGCATGAAAAAACGACCCGTTACAGCCAGCAGCAGCATCCGAAGCCCTGATGAGAAGGTGGGTGCCGTAGCCCGAATCCCGATCGTCCACTCAACGGAGGCATGATCTTCGTCCGGTAATGCCGAAGCTCCCGATCAGAGGTTCAAAGGGATCGAATATCAACCCCTGCCGGCTGGAACGAGTCGTCATTCCAACGATACCACATCCGCTCAACTCCACCAACCGGTTCACCCGATTGCACAAGAATTGAGCACAACCAGTGGATAACCCCTGATGACCCTGTTTCATTCCCACCCCTACACACCCAATCAAAACTCCACGAAACACCCCCCGCAATTCCCCCGTATAGTGGATCACACACGCCGAACCGCGCTATTGTGATCCCATCACAGCCCCATCACGCGCAAGTGATTTCAAACCAATACACAAGGGACACCCCCAATCATGACCAAGCTCACCAACCGCACGAAAGCGACCGCAACCATCCTCCTCGCCTCCGGCGCCCTCTCCCTGACCGCGTGCACAAGCCACTCCCCCGCGATGCACACCCTCTCCCAGCGCTCCGTCGATCGCACCAACACCATGAGCTACACCATCGATACCGACACCCGTGCTCTGCACACCGACTTCGATCGCATCATGCACCTCAACCGTCCTTCACGCCTTCACTACAATGTGAAGCCCTACTAAACCTCCCCACACCCTCCCCACTTCTCTCACCCAACACCTCAGAGAAGACTCTCGTAGGGAACATCTTCCAACCAGCACTCTCCCCGCTGTATAAAGACCCACGCATGCGTGGGTCTTTTTGCATCTACACCCAGCCCCTCGAAAACGCCCACGAACCAGCACAAACTCCCCCAAACCCCTCCAATCCCGCGAACCCGCACAACCCCACCCCCCACACAACTTCCGCATCCAACCTCGCCTGCCAACACGCCCGCTGTTAGTCATAGTTCACCCGAGTCCCAGCGGGCCTCTCCACCCGGTTGTCCCACAACGCGTGGCCGTGCCGAGCAGCCGCGTAGACCGGGTCCAGCCCGCGCACGCCCCGCGTCGATCCCCCCGACGCGGGGTTTTCAATTCCCCATCACACAACCGCAACACACCCCAAGACCAAAACCCAACAAACCCGCGGCTACCCTCTCTCACACAAGGACCACGCCGTGACACATTCCTCCAAACCAACCCGAGTCCTCAAATTCACCGACACCCTCGTTGACATCAACGGCGTCTGCCGCTTCATCCAGAACACCGCCGCGACCGCGCACCGCACCAACCGCGACCTCACCGTCTTCACCTCCTCACGCATCGAGTTCCCCGAACACCTCAAACCCCTCCCCAACATCCGCAACTTCACCCCCCTCTACGCGCGACCGATGCCGGGATACGACACACTCGACCTCGCGATCCCGCCCATGCTAGAGATGCTCCGCGCCGCCGAAGACCACCGACCCGATGTCATCCACATCTCCACCCCCGGCGCCGTCGGGATGGTCGGGATGCTTGCCGCCAAACTCATGCGCACCCCTATCACCGGCGTCTACCACACCGACTTCCCCGCCTACATCGACGAGCTCTTCGACTCCAAGTTCATGTCGCGGGGATGCCGCGCCCTGATGCGCACCTTCTACAAACAGTTCGCCGCCGTCTTCTCGCGCTCCGCAGATTACGAATCCCGCCTGACCAGCCTCGGCATCAACCCAACCAAACTTGTGCGGCTCACACCAGGGTTCGACAACCAACAGTTCTCCGCATCCCTCCGCGACCCCTCCATCTGGTCACCGCTCGGAGTCCCGACCGACGGATTCAAACTTTTCTTCTGCGGCCGAGTCTCCACCGAGAAAAACCTCCCCGTCCTCACCAACCACTGGACGAGTATCAAACACCAGATCGAATCCAGAACCAACCAACCCGCGCAACTCATCATCATCGGCGACGGCCCATACCGCGCAGAAATGCAATCCAAACTCCAAGATCACGACGCGTACTTCCTCGGATTCAAGCACGGCTCAGAACTCGCGACCCTCTACGCGTCCTGCGACCTCTTCGCCTTCCCCTCCACCACCGACACGCTCGGCCAAGTCGTCATGGAATCCCAAGCCTCCGGAGTCCCCGTCGTCGCGACCGACCAAGGAGGACCCAAAGAAGTCATCCTCCACAAAGATCCCCATCAACAGACCGGTTCAGAATCCGGACTCGTGCTCCCCTTCCAAACCGACCAAGATCAATCCGACTGGATCGACGCACTCATCAACCTCGCCTGCGACCCAATCCGCCGCGCCGTGATGTCCAAAGCCGCCGTCGAGCACATGAACAACTTCAGCTTCGAATCCAGCTTCAACCACTACTGGTCGATCCACCAACACGCCAATCAATCCCACAACGCGCATTGATCGAGACACAACCACAATAAAAAAGCAGCATCCCACGAGGAATGCTGCTTCGGTCCCGGGCGCTGATCACACAGGAGGATCTGTGATCAGGAGTGCCCAAGCTCTTTTTGTCAAT
>JAEPQP010000036.1 GCA_017640485.1 Phycisphaerales bacterium
AAACTCGACATCAGCCCCGTCCCAAAGACAGCCCCGAATGGACTCTACATTCTCCGAGGTCCGTCCATAGAGCACCGAATGCACCCCGGCCGCATTGTTCCCTATACACCCCCCGATCGTCGCCTGACGCGCAGTAGACGGATCCGGAGCGAAGAACACCCCATCCCCACGCAGGTGGTCATTGAGATCATCAACAGTCACCCCTGCTTCGACCCGGCATGTCCTCCGATCCAGATCAATCGATCTGACCCGATCACATTTCCCGGACACATCAATCACGACCGCGCGATTCACGCACTGACCCGCAAGACTCGTACCCCCTCCACGCGGAAGCATCCCAACTCGCGAACCCCCGCAGATCTTAACCGCTGTCCGCGCCTCCTCAATGTTCGCGGGCACCACAACCCCTTCGGGCATCACCTGATACACCGAAGCGTCCGTGCTGTACAGCCCCCGCGTGTGACGATCCGGATAGACCGCACCCGATATCCGTGTGCTGAGTTGATCAAACAATGACTCAGGCATGATCGCTCCGTCACCAAACAAAGAAACCCGCGGCCTCGAAAGACCGCGGGTTCAGTATACATTCATCGAACTGCGGGATGAACTCATCCCACAATCAATCAATCGTAGTACGGGTTGATGCTCTCAACACCTGCTTCACTCGAGACTTCGTAGTACTGAGTGAGGTATGCGTTGAGGTTGCTGTTGATGCCACTGAGAGTGACAGTTGGACCAGGCTCTTCTTCAACCTCACGGGTCTCATCATCTTCGTTCATGAAGATGTTGTCCGGCTGGTTCTGGTTGTCATCTTCAAGATCCTTGAAGTTCCAGATAACAGTCTCAGGATCCGGACGGTTGTAGAACTCAACGTGTGCGTCATTGAAGCCAACGTTGCCAGCCCATGAGGTCCGTGAACCGTTCATAGCCAGGGTGACCGAGAGGGTTCCCAGTGGGTCTTCACCAGCTTGGTCGGTTGGGGCGTTCTCGATGAGTTCCCAAGCGCCTTCTTCAGCACCACCGGCGCCGAGCTCGTAAACCGGACCGCGGTTTGCAAGTGCGGGCTCGAGTGCTTGGAAGGTGTTCGACCACTGTGCACGACGACGCACGAACGGAGGAGTGTGCGCGTAGCTGAAGTTACCGATCTCAGCGTACTTGTCGAGGAAGTCTGGGTCGTTTGGTGGAGCGTTGTATGAGCCCGAAGTCTGACCATTGATGTAGAATGGGTCACGCGGGGTCGCACGGAAGTTTGGATCCCACAATGCTTCGTTTGGCTCACCGTCTTCACCAACACCACCCGCAGGCGAGTCGTTCTGGTAGTCTTCGTACTGCTCGTACTGACCAACCTCGACCGCACTGATGCAGAGCTCAGTCTCGATGATACCCTGAGCGATCAGGACCGAGAAGATATTGCCAGTGGTGTCCTTGGTGCGTGGCGATTCGCCGTCAGCAACGATGATGGTGGTGTCGTTCTTATCCAAGCGGCTAGGCAGTGGGTAGTTGTCACGGTTGTTACCCGCGAACACCACAAGACCCTGCAGGATCGAACGAACCTGGGTGCTGTCCTTGAGCTGGTTCGCACGCTGACGCGCCTTCCCCAGTGCCGGAAGCAGAATTCCGATGAGCAACGCGATGATCGCAATGACCACCAGGAGCTCGATGAGCGTAAACGCACTTCTCTTCATGTTCTTCATAACATGACTCCTAAACAATGCCGACAAGCACTCTGCGTGCCGGCAAACATCTGAACGACGCATGCACTCACATGCGCCAATAGCGTCCACACAAATCGCCCGGTGGACACAAAGGCCGAAATGTCGGCTCAGTCAGATTCGGCAGGAATCAATGCGGACCAGAGTCCAATGAGTGCGATATGCTTGGTCGCCGAACCAGCTTCACCAGTAGAACTGTACGAGAATACTATCCGCAAAGCAACCCCATCCGGTTCCGCGATACCGAACACTCCCCAAAGGGAATACCCCATTTACACAGCATTTCTGCCTCCCAAACAGCGCCCTGGAGCCCAAAATGACCCAAACCACCATCGAGCAACGCCTTAAAGAACTCAACATCACGCTCCCGAATCCCCCGAAACCAGTCGCGTCCTATGTCCCCGCTCGTCAAACAGGGAGTCTTGTCCACATCTCTGGTCAAATACCAATGGCTGAAGGCTCACTCCTCGCGACCGGAATCGTGCCCACCGATGTTGACCAAGACACCGCTACCCAGTGCGCCCGTCAGTGCACACTGAACGCGCTTGCCAATCTCCAGAACGCCATCGGGTCACTCGACCGAGTCACCAAAGTCGTCAAAGCCGGGATCTTCGTCGCCGCAAGCAAAGACTTCGGCGCCCATCCGCAGATCGCCAACGGATGCTCCGATCTCCTCGTCGAGATCTTCGGCCAAGAAAAAGGACAGCACGCACGAGCCGCGATCGGGGTCGCCTCGCTCCCGCTCAATGTCCCGGTTGAAATCGAATACATTTTTGAGATCGAATAACCCGAACCGCTTACGCGAACGCCTTGTTGTAGTCCTCAAGGAACTTCTTCAAGCCATTGTCCGTCAGCGGATGGTGCATCAACTGCTTGATCACACTCAACGGCACAGTCGCAACATCCGCACCAATCAAAGCACACTCAAGCATGTGCTTCGGATGACGGATCGACGCAGCTAAAATCTTGGTGTCAAACCCGTAGTTGTCATAGATCGTCCGGATCTGCGAGATCAACTCCGTCCCGTCGTGTGAGATGTCATCAAGCCGACCAATAAACGGCGAGATCAAGTACGCCCCCGCTTTGGCAACCATCATCGCCTGCATCGGCTGAAAGCACAGCGTCATGTTGGTCCGGATGCCCTCGTCACTCAACGCCTTGCACGCCTTGAGTCCGTCAACCGTCACCGGAAGCTTGACGACAATATTGTCCGCGATGCCCGCCCGCATCTTGCCCTCGCTCACCATCTCGTTGAACTCAAGCGCGATCACCTCAGCCGAGACAGGACCCGACACGATCTCGCAAATCTCACCGAGACGCTTGCCGTAGTCGATGCCCTCTTTCGCGATCAGTGAAGGATTCGTCGTCACGCCGTCGAGCACGCCCAGATCGTGCGCTTCGCGGATTTCATCAAGATTCGCGGTGTCGATATACAGTTCCATTGGATGCTCCGTGGATCGCTCAAGTGTTGATAAACCAGACAGGAGCAGACTCTAGTCCAGCATCTCAGACAATGCACGCCGCAGCACTTTCCCCGTCGCATTTCTGGGGAGCGCCTCGACCTGCACCACCCGTCTCGGCACCTTGTATCCCGCGAGCCGATCCCGACACCAATGAATCAACTCATCGTCCTCCGCCTGAGCCCCCTCCTCAAGCTCCACAAACCCAACGGGCACCTCACCACGCATCGGATCAGACTGCCCGATCACCCCCGAAGCAGCAACCGCAGGATGCGCATTGAGCACCTCCTCAATCTCGCGCGGAAACACATTCTCACCCCCCACGATCAGCATCTCTTTGATCCGACCCGTGATGGATAAAAACCCTTCCGAATCAATCCGCGCCATGTCCCCAGTCCGCAGATGCCCGTACTCGTCGAACGCCGCGGCCGTCTGCTCAGGAAGATTGAGATACCCCCGCATCACATTGGGACCACCGATCCGGAGTTCCCCATCGGCATCGTGTCCGAGCTCGCGCCCAGTCTCCGGATCCACGATCCGCTGCACCACCCCAGGCAGCGCCCTCCCCACCGCACCGATCTTGTGCTCCTCGCTCGGAAGCATCACATTCGTCACCGGCGCGGTCTCCGTCATCCCATACCCCTCGCAGATCCGCACCCCAAAGCGCTCGAAGAACCGATCCGAAACATCCCTCGGCAATGGTTCCCCGCCCGACAACGCCAATCGCAACGATTGCAACGAATCAGCCTTCGCGCTCTTCACTGTCATCAACGCGTTGTACATCGAAGGAATCCCGACATAGATGGTTGCTCCATGCTTCTGGATCGCATCAATCACCCGCTTGGGCATAAACCGCGCCGAGTACACCACCTTGCACCCAAACAGCATCGGAAGCAGCGTGAGTGCCGTGATCCCAAACGAGTGGAACTGAGGCAGCACCCCCATAAACACATCCGATTTCTCGATCGCGATGTGCGCATGCGTCTGCCGCACATTGCTCAGCATGTTGTGATGACTCAGCATCACCCCCTTGGGCTTCCCCGAGGTCCCAGAGGTGTACAACACCACCGCGAGTTCCTCGCACCCGACCACTTTGGGTAATCTCGGGCTCGGCATCGTCCGGAAGTTCAGATCCTCCAGATACACCACCCGATCCGCCCTCGGCTCATACCCCAGATGCTCCACCAACTTCCGTGACGCGAGCACCAGATCACATCCCGCATCATCGATCACATACTCAAGCGTCTCTCGTTCGCTCAGATAGTTCAAAGGCACAATCGTCTTGCCCGCAAGCCAAACACCATAGCTCGCAGCCCCGAACGCTCCGGAAGTCGGAAGCAGTATCCCCACCCGAGCCGATCGCGAAAGCGCGTCAACCAGATCAGCGATGTGCATGCCCGCCACCAGCAGATCAACCCCTCGATACGAGCGGGAATCATCCTCAACAAGCACACGCTTCGCGTTCTTCACAAACGACCGAGTCAACGACAATCCGAGATTCATACAAACACGCTCCTATCCATCCACGCAGCGTACACGCATCAAGACAGAAGTGCAATTCCAGACTGTTTCAATCCCAGATCTCAAGCCCAGATCTCAAGCCCGTGCGGCGCATTGCGGATATCCATCGAGACATTCACACTCGCGACCATCTCCCCGCTCGCAACATCAAACCCGCTGACGGTCCCAGGCGAAGACCCCGCGATCACCAGCCCCCGCTCACCCCAGCCCCGATCGACACACAGCCCGCGCCCAAACCCCTGCCGCGCATGATCCTCCCCGATCCCAACATGGCTCATCGCCGACTCCTCATACGTGGGATAGTCGAATCGCTTCATCACCTTCCCGCGACGATCCGCGATCACCACACGGTCCTCCCCCGTCGAGTTCATCAGCACCATCCCGTCACCAAACGGCTGACAGTTGTGCGTCATCGAAGGCACCTTCGCATGCATCGCCGCGGCTGCCGACTCAAAGTCCACAGTCCACATCGCTCCCAATCGAAGTGCCGAAAGATACACCACCCCATCTACCACGATCACCTGGTTCAGGTGCATCATGTCCACCTTGGGAGGCCCATCACTCCCCATCGGGTCATACCCCCGAACCACCATGCCGTTTGGACTCCCCCCGAACCACAACGCCCGATCAAAGACACCCACCCCAACATCAAAACGCAGCACCGAGTCAAAGCTCGTCGAGGTCAGATAGATGAACCGCTCCCCGTCATACGAAATCTCATGACAGTGATGCAGAAAGTCACAACGATGCGACCGCAGCATCTTCATGTCCCGATCGAACACGAACAGCTCATCACTCGCCGCGATGTACACCTCATCCCCAACAAAGCAGATCCCCCTCAACCCGCGCCCCATCCCGCGTCCCTCCCAGTCGATCTCGATCCGGTTCCAGTCCAGCACCTGCTCAAACGATCCCGACTCCAGATCAATCAGGTACGCCCCGCCGTGCGAGTCACCCTGCTGCGTCGATCGAATCACATCCGTCATCAGAACTTTGGGGAGTGTCATTCGATCATCCCCTCTGCAATCACAGAAGCAATCGCGTTCGTTTCCGTGTGCGAAAGTGAAACAAACCACCGATCGACCCCCATCGAGTCCGCGATCTCCTTCGCCCGCCCAGTCACCCGAAGCTCAGGCTTCCCCGAATCCAACCGAACCGTCTCCACATCTGTCCAAGCAATCCCCTGCGACCACCCCGTCCCGATCGCTTTGAGCGCCGCTTCCTTTGCCGCAAACCGCGCCGCCAGATGCTCTGGCTTTCGCTTTGTTTCACCCGAATCCAGAACCTCTCGCTCCGTAAAGCACTTACTCAAAAACGAATCAGCATGCTTCGCGAGCGACTTCTCGATCCGCGCAATCTCAACGATGTCCACCCCGTGCCCAATGATCGCGCGGGTCCCGGTGTTCATGCCTTGGACCCAGTGTTCGCCTTCTTCGCAGTCGGCTTGGATTCGGTCTTTTTATCCGTCTTCTTCCCTGAACCAGAATCAGATTTGGAGTCGGACTTCTTCTCGGATTTTGCCTCAGGCTTGCTTTCGGTCTTCGCCTCCGCCGCCTTCTTGTCCGCGTCCGCACTCTTCTTGTACGACTCGCTCCGGTAGTCCGTCTCGTAGAATCCGGACCCCTTGAACATCACCGCCGCACCGATCCCGATCAGCCGCTCGAGCGCCATCTTCCCGCACTCAGGACACTTCTTCTTCACCCCAGCGCTCATCGACTGGAACAACTCAAACTCATGCTCGCACGCATTACATCGGTAGTCATAGGTCGGCATCGTCGCCCCCTTCATCCACACCCAAGTCCTCAACCTGCGGCGCCACCCCGACCTTCGCCGGACGGATCACCCGATCACCCAGCATGTACCCCACACCCATCAGCACCGAGATATGACCGGGATCGATCCCCTCGACCGCCTGCTGCATCATCGCCGCATGCTTCCCAGGATCAAACTCATCCCCGAGTTTGGGCTCGATCGCGCTCACCCCATACCCGGAGAGCATCTTCAGAAACTCCCCGCGGATCATTTCCACGCCGTAGATCACATCCTTCGCCGACACCTTCTCCGGATCCTGAAGCAGCGCCATCTCGAAGTGATCCATCAATGGAATCAACGCCTGCACCACCCCCTGCCGCGAAGAAGTCCGCGCCTCCTGCTCGTTCATCGAAGCACGACGCTGGAAGTTCCGATGCTCCGCGGCCATCTCCTGGAACCGACCAAAGTTCTCATCACGCTGCCGGATCGTCTCCACCAACGCATCAACGATCTCTTCATGCTCATCGGAAACTTCAAGCTCGCCGTTGACCGCCATCTGACGGATCGATTCGAGCCTCGCAAGCTTGTCTGCATCGAAGCCCGCCTCGATCTCTTCGATCTCCGACGCGTCAACCTCGCCGATCTCATGCTCGAGAACGTCTTCGTGGGCCTCTTCGTGTAGTCTGTCTTTCATATCTTCACTCATCTTCATCCACCCAACAGATCCGTGATCTTCTTAAAGAACCCATGGCTCTCCGGATTCACATCCTTGTCCTCAGTCTCCGCATACGCACGCAGCAACTCCTCTTGCTTGCTCGTCAGCTTCTTTGGAGTCTCGATCTTCACCACCACAATCAAATCCCCGCGCCGACCCGATCGCAGATTCGGGAGCCCCTGCCCCTCGATTCGGAGCAACTCCCCATACTGCGTGCCCTTCTTGATCGTCAGCGTCTCCGACCCCTCAAGCGTCGGGACCTCGACCTCCGCACCAAGTGACGCCTGCGTAAAGCTGATCGGCATCTCCATCAGCAGATGATCCCCGTCCCGCTCAAACAGATCATGATCCTCCACCCGCACCACAACATGCAGATCCCCGCGAAC
Source organism: Phycisphaerales bacterium (assembly GCA_017640485.1). Taxonomy (GTDB): domain Bacteria; phylum Planctomycetota; class Phycisphaerae; order Phycisphaerales; family UBA1924; genus UBA1924. The sequence continues at coordinate 7,547 of JAEPQP010000036.1, forward strand.
ACCTGACCCGTCCGGACTCTGCTCCGGAGCAGGAGGCTCGCCCTCACCTTGCACACGCACCGCCTGACCATGATGCACACCCGCCGGGATCTTCACGCTCAGCGAACGCTTCTTCCCAGTACGACCGCGTCCATGACAGGTCCCGCATTTATCCTTGACAATCTTCCCGCTCCCCCGGCACGCCGGACACGCGACCACCATCCGGAACATCCCACCAAGCCCCGCCTGCTGGACCTTCCCCTGCCCGCCACACTGCGAGCAAGTCTCCGGAGTCGTCCCAGCCTTCGCGCCAGAGCCCGTGCAGGTCTCGCACACATCCATCCGAGTAAACTCGACATCCTTGCTCGCGCCCTTGAGCACCTCCTCGAGCGTCAGCGAAACCTGCGTCTCGAGGTCATACCCGCGAGCCACCCCGCGCCGACCACCACGCTGCTGACCACCACGCTGCTGACCACCGAAGCCCCCGCCCCCACCGCCGCCGAAGATGTCGTTGAACATCGAGAAGATGTCATCGACATTCATCCGATTGAAGTCATGCGTCGCCGCTCCCTGACCACGCAGACCATCATGACCATACTGGTCATAAATCTTCCGCTTCGAATCATCCGAAAGCACCTCATACGCTTCCGCGGCTTCCTTAAACTTCGCTTCCGCTTCCTTGTCATCCGGGTTCTTATCCGGATGGTGCTTCATCGCCAAACGCCGATACGCGCGCTTAATCTCATCGGCATCCGCAGATTTACCGACCCCCAATACATCGTAATAGTCGCGTGTTGTCGTCATAAGCAAACCCCCACCGTTTCCGGCAGGGGTATGGAAAATCAATCAACAAGAATCAGCTCACCGCCCCAACGACCGGCTCCGCATCTTCCTTGAGTTCAGTCAGCATCACATCCGTCGTGAGCATCAAGCCCGCGACCGATGCCGCGTTCACGATCGCGCTCTTCGCGACGAGCGCCGGATCGATGATCCCCGCCTTCACCAGGTCAACATAATCACCAGTCGCCGCGTTCAGACCCACGGCCCCTTCCTCGTCGCGGATGGTTTCCACAGCGAGGTCGCCGTCGAACCCAGCATTGTCCGCGATCTGCCAGGCAGGAGCGGTCATCGCACGCATAACGATGTCGAAGCCGAACTTCTCGTCGCCCTTCACCTTCTTCTGAGCCGCGGTGAGCATGTCCGATGCACGGATCATCGTCACGCCGCCACCAGGGACAAAACCTTCCTTCGCAGCCGCACGAGTCGCGTGCATCGCGTCTTCAACAAGGTCCTTGGTCGCTTTCATCGCTTGCTCAGTGACCCCACCAACATTGATGATCGCCACACCACCGGTCAGCTTCGCGTGACGCTCCATGAGTTTTTCACGATCGTAATCACTGGTTGACTTCTCGTGCTGCGACTTGATGACCGCCGCGCGAGCCGCGATGTCCGCCTTCTTGCCGCCACCCTTGACCATGGTCGTGTTGTCCTTGGTGATGGTGACCTTCTTCGCCTTCCCGAGTTCGTTGAGCTCGATCGACTCCAGCGAGCGACCAAGGTCTTCGCTGAAGTAGGTCCCACCAGTCAGCACCGCGATGTCTTCAAGCATCGCCTTGCGACGATCACCAAACCCAGGCGCCTTGACCGCCGAGATGTTCAGCGTGCCACGCAGACGGTTCACAACCAGTGCAGCGAGCGCTTCGTTCTCGATATCCTCAGCGATGATCAGCAACGGCTTACCAGAAGTCGCCGCCTTGTTGAGCAATGGCAGCAAATCATTCAGGTTGCTGATCTTCTTCTCGTGGATCAGAATCATCGGATCCTCAAGCTCACACTCCCCAGTCGTCGGATTCGTCATGAAGTAAGGAGACAAGTACCCCTTATCAAACTGCATCCCCTCGACATACTCCAGAGTGGTCTCGTTCGAGTTCCCGCTCTCGATCTCCACAACCCCGTCGTGACCAACCTTGTGGATCGCTTCCGCGATCAGCTCGCCAACATTCGCGTCGTGGTTCGCCGAGACAGTCGCGATCTTCTTGAGATCCGCCTTGCCCTTGCATGGAGTGGCGAGCGAGTCAATCGCTTCGCTTGCCGCTTGAGCCGCCTTGTTGATCCCACGCTGCACATGCACCGGATTCGCACCCGCCGCAACAACCTTGAGACCTTCAGTAAAGATCGCCTGAGCAAGCACAGTCGCACAAGTCGTCCCGTCGCCCGCTTTATCAGCGGTCTTCTTCGCGACCTCGTGGAGCATCTTCGCGCCCATCGACTCGAACTGCGATGGAAGCTCGACTTCCTTCGCAACCGAAACCCCGTCCTTGGTCACATGAGGACCGCCGTACGACTTCTCGATCACCACATGACGACCCGCAGGCCCCATCGTGCACTTGACCGCATCGGTCAGCTTATCAACGCCCTTCTTCATCTCAAGAAGCGCCTTGTCTTCAAACATGATCTGTTTATTTGCCATTGTTCTACCTTTCAACCGACCGACCCGCAAGCCGTCGATGCGTTCAGTTCACTTACAAGAAGACACCCAAGAGTTCCGACTCACGAAGAATCAGATGCTCAGCGCCATCGATATCCACCTCAGTGCCCGCGTAGGTCGAGTACACCACCCGATCCCCAACACCAACACTCATCTCCCCACGATTCCCATTCTCCAAAACCTTCCCAGGACCCACGGCCACAACCGTCCCCTGAATCGGCTTCTCCTTACTCGACTCAGGCAAGTACAGCCCGGAAGAGGTCATCGACTCCTGCTCCACTGGCTTCACCAGCACACGATCTTCAAGTGGTTTGACTGACATTTTATATCTCCAATTGGAACTTGCTGTTCCAGTGATTATTCAAAACCTTTGTTCCAAGATTCAACAAACTCTTCCGCTGCTGACTCTGCTGTTGCTCCAAAAGCAAAGTGGCTTTCGAGGTTGGCTGATATCAGTGTGACTGTTTTTGGATCTTGATTGTCTAAACCAACAAAACTACAAGTCCATCGATTTTCATATATTTGCTCACATCGCAATCGCCAAGTCCCACTGACAAAGTACTCAACAAATCCTTCGGGCACACCAATTGACTTTGGCTTCGCAAGTGAGCCCATTTAGAACCCCATCCCACCCATACCAGGCATCCCGCCCATGCCGCCCATTCCAGGCATGCCCATACCACCCATGCCGCCCATACCCGCCATCGGGTCGGCGCCCGCACCGTGATCATCCGACACACCCTTCTCAGGCTTGTCCGTCACAATGCAATCCGCCGCAAGCAACACCGTCGCAACCGATCCCGCGTTCACCAGCGCCGAACGATCCACCTTCGCAGGCGTCATCACACCCGCCTTGAGCAGATCCTCGTAGGTATCCGTCAGCGCGTTGTAGCCGTTTGACCCGGTCTCGTCCGAAACCTTCGCAACCACGACCGACCCCTTCGCACCCGCGTTCTCAGCGATCGTGCGGAGCGGGACCGAAAGCGCCCGGTACACAACATTGATCCCCGCCGCGAAATCGTACTTGTTCTGTCCGACATCATCGGAAGTCACATCGTTCGCCTTCCCGAACACGCTCTTCCATTCCTTGTTGGATGCGAGCGCGTCCTGAGCACGGATGAAGCTCGTCCCACCACCCGCGACGATGCCCTCAGCGAGAGCCGCACGAGTCGCGTGCAGCGCGTCCTCGACGCGTGCCTTCTTTTCTTTGAGTTCTGCTTCGGACCCAGCACCGACATTGATCTGCGCCACGCCGCCGGTCAGCTTCGCCAGACGCTCCTGGAGCTTCTCGCGATCGTAATCCGAAGTCGAGTTGTCGATCTCGTTGCGGATCTGAGCGATGCGGTTCTGAATATTCGCCGTCGATCCCGCCCCCTCGATGATGGTCGTGTTGTCGCTGCTGATCTCAACCTTCTTCGCAAGTCCCAGCTGAGCGATCGAGACCTGATCCAGATCCGTTGCCAGATCCTTCATAAACGCCTCGCCACCAGTCAGCACCGCGATGTCCTGCAGCATCTGCTTCCGGCGATCACCATACCCCGGAGCCTTCACGGCACACACCTGCAACGTCCCACGCAGCTTGTTGATCACCAAAGTGCTCAGCGCCTCGCCCGTCACATCCTCGGCGATGATCAGCAATGGCTTCTTCGCTTCCATCACCTTCTCAAGCAAGGGCACCAGCTTCTGAATATTCTCAATCTTGTCCTCATGCACAAGCACCAAGCACTTGTCCATGACCACCTTCATGTCCTCAACTTCATTGACGAAGTTCGGAGACAAGAACCCACGATCGAACTGCATCCCCTCAACCACAGTCACATCGGTCTCGAGACCCTTGCCCTCTTCAACCGTGATCACGCCGTCCTTGCCGACCTTCTCAAAAGCACCAGCCATGATCTTGCCGGTCTCTGGGTCGTTATTCGACGAGATGGTCGCGACATTCTCGATATCCTTCTTCCCCTTGACCGGAGTCGCCGAGTCATCGATCGACTTCGCCGCGAGTTCGATCCCCTTCTTCATCCCGCGAACCATCGCGTTCGCATCAACCCCAGCCGCGATGTACCGGAGCCCTTCCTTAAACAGCGCCTCAGCGAGCACAGTCGCTGTCGTGGTGCCGTCTCCAGCATCATCCGAAGTCTTCGAGGACGCTTCCTTCACGAGCTTCGCGCCCATGTTCTCTGCTTTGTTGGTCAGTTCGATCTCTTCCGCGACCGAAACCCCGTCCTTCGTGACCGTCGGTCCACCCCAAGACTTATCAATCACCGCGTTCCGGCCGCGAGGACCAAGCGTGACCTTCACAGCAGCCGCCAGCTTCTCAACCCCAGCCAGAAGGGCCTGCCGTGCTTCGATATCAAAAGTGAGCTCTTTGCTTCCCATCGCGGATTCTCCATATTCAGCGGGTCCTAGGACCCATTCAGCCGATCTCAGTCGGCGAGTTTCATTCATTCAAGCACCCTGCAAGCGCAGCCATGCTCCTAAACAATGGCAATCCCCATGCCAAACTCCCCGATCACAACCCCAGCATTCACACCAATCCACCACCAAATCAACCCGCCATCCCGCGCCTCCCCCATTCCACCCTGCCAAGCTGGCAGCCAATCTCGACACCCAGAACACCAAACACTCCCCACAATCCGTGCTATCATGCTCTCACTCGGCATGGACGCCGAAATCAGTCCTCAGTATGGACGCCGACCAGGAGCCATTGCATGCTGACCGCAACACTCGCAAGCAACCCCATCAACGCCTACCTCCCGATCTTCTTCATGCTCCTCGGAGCCGTGGGTTTCGCCGTGATGAACCTCGTCGGATCCGCGATCCTCGGCCCATCCCGCAAAGGTGAACGCAAAGGCGTCACCTACGAATCCGGGATGACCCCCATCAACACCGCCCGCAAACGCTTCAATATCCGCTTCTACCTCATCGCGATGGTCTTCCTCGTCTTCGATATCGAAGTCATCTTCCTCTACCCTTGGGCGCAGACCTTCACCTCACTCGACCCACGCTCAGACGCCTCCCAAGTCTGGCTCCTCCGCATCTTCTTCTTCATGCTCACCACCGTCGTCGCCTACATCTACGGCTACCGCAAGGGCGTCTTCAAGTTCGACTAATCCCCACTTGAACCCCGCCAAGCCGTGAACCAAGCACAACCAATCACACTCGAACGCACCACCCCACTCCGCTCCTCAACAGGAGAACGCATCGGTGCCGCGATCCTCGCGCTCGCATGCCTCTTTGTGCTCTCCACCGCCGCGTTCTTGACCCCAGACCCGCAAGGACACGCCACCCACACCCAACTCGGGATGCCCGCGTGCAGTTGGGTCATGATGTTCGAAAAACCCTGCCCCACCTGCGGCATGACCACGTCATTCTCCCACGCCGGAGAAGCCCAATGGGCCTCCGCGATCCTCACACAGCCGATGGGAGCCCTCCTTGCCCTCCTCACCGCCATGATCTTCTGCGCCGCAACGCATCAGGCTGTCACCGCCTCGCGTATAGGATCGGTCGCCCAAACACTCATCAAACCCAAGATCATCATCCTCTTCTTCCTCCTTGTCATGGGCGCCTGGATATATAAAATCATCACCTGGTCATAACCCTTCAAGCAGCCCCCAAACCGAAAGCCGGCATGATCTCCCCCATCTGCAAAGTCATCAAAGCCACCCTCGCACTCATTGCATCCATCGCCGTGCTCCTCAGCCTCCCAGGATGCGTCATCGGCGCCGCTGTCGGAGGCATGGCTGAATCCTACAGAAGAACAGGCTCCACCACCTACCCAGCCGAGTACTCCCGAATCGAGGGCAAGTCATTCGCCGTCGTCTGCTCAGCATCCCGCGCGATCGAAGCCGAACACCCCGGGATCGTCGCCCGCATCAACCAGCGGGTCAACGACCGCCTCATCCAGAACGCCAACCCCTCCTACGCGATCCCCTCAAACGATCTCCTCACCGTCCTCTACAACACCCCCCAGTGGCCCGCGATGACCCGCGAGGATGTCGCCAACCTCCTCGGCGTCGAGCGACTCATCGTCATCGAAATCGTTGACTACCGACTCAACGAACCGGGCAATCAGTATGTCTGGGCCGGCGCCATCGCCGGGATCGTCTCCGTCTACGAATCCGACTCCGCACTCCCCAACGACCCGCTCTTCGAAAAATCAATCAGCGTCCAGTTCCCCGACGCCTCCGGATTCATGCGCAACGACATCCCCGAAGCCGCCGTGACCGCAGAACTCTCCAACCGATTCATCAACCGCGCCGCATGGCTCTTCTACGAACACGAAGAGTCCAATGTCATCCCATACTAAAGAATGACCACCCACACATGATCAAACCAATCACCATCCTCGCAGCGCTCATCACACTGATCACCCTTCCGGGTTGCAACCTCGTCGCGCCAGTCGCGTACGCCATCCACGGCCCAGAAAAAATCAACCCCGTCTACACACTCCCCGAAAACGCAACCACAGTCGTATTCGTTGACGATCCATCCAGCAAAATCGCTCAGCGCCGACTCCGCTACGCGATGGCCGATGTCGCCACCAAAGAACTCCTCGAAAAACGCATCGTCACCGACATGCTCGACCCCCAAGGCATCATCGCGACCGCCTCCAAAGACGCACACACCAAACTCTCCAGCGTCTCCGATCTCGGAAAGTCAGTCGGCGCCGACATCGTCATCTACGCTGTTGTCACCAACTTCTCCCTCTCCCCGGAGTCCGGTTCCTATATTCCGCGAGCGACCCTGAATGTCAAAGTCATTGATGTCGCGAAGGGCAAACGCGTCTGGCCCGAATCCAACTTCGGATTCCCCGTCGAGATCCAGATCCCCCAGCGACCAGGACTCAGCCCAAACGCAGGAGCCGCACAGCTCGCGATCGAGCAGCAGCTCGCCGCCCGAACCGGACTCGGACTCGCCCAGCTCTTCTACCGCCACGAGAGCACAGAAACCGTTCTCTTCCGCCGCTAAAGAGCCCGCCATGATCATCCACCTCGTCGCCCCCCCCTCCACAGATCCAACCTCCCGCGCCCGCTCCGGACGCCAGATCCCCACACTCCTGCTTGCCAAAACGCTCGCAACCCAAAACGATCAAAACGCACGAATCTTCACCATCGGAGATTCCAGCTCCGCCCGCTCAGCACAGCTCCTTGGTCTGCATCCAAATGCTCACCTCACCCCTGTCCTCGGCCTCCCTAACTCACTCAAGAGAATCCTGCTCTCAAGACTCACATCGCTTCAATCCCCTCCAACCCGAATCGTCTGCTGGTCCGATGAACTCATCGACCTCGCCACCCACGCCGCGACGCAACTGGAAATCCCAGCAGAGCTCGTCTCCACCAAGCCAAACACCATCACCAAGCCCCCTCAGAACATCGACACGATCCGCGTCGTCCTCTCAGAAGACCACGACACTTGGACGACCCTCCGTCGGACCTGCCAATCCGACCACACGCTCGAGTCTCTGATCACGCAACCACCACCCTCACCCGAGTCCAGAGCAGAAGCCCGAGCCGCGTGCGCCATCGACGACGACACCATCGTCATCGCCGCGACCGCAGACGCTCCGCACGAAGTCGACGCCCGCGAGTTCGCCTTCCTCCTCGGCCTCCTCTCCGTCTCCGGATACTCCACCCTCGGCCTCATCCCGAGCACCGCCGCCAACCTCGACCAAGCACTCCGCCACCACCGAGGACTCAACTCCCCATTCCGCATCCTCACCACCACCGACCCCATCACCACCAACCTCCCGCTCCTCGACGCCTACATCCACCCCAACGACACCCCCTCGGGATCAAGCCACCTCCTCGACCATCTCCTCCAATCCGCGAGCATCCCCATCCTCAACCTCCGCCACTCCGGAAAGGCAGGATTCTCAAGAGCCCAAGGCACCGCCGGACAACTCCTCGATGAAATGGACCAAATCGTCCACAGCATGCAATCCAGACTCAGCCCAACTCCTGCGTAATAAACTCAATAATGACTACCCAAACCACCGTCCTCTTTGTCTGCCTCGGAAACATCTGCCGCTCCCCCCTCGCCCACGGCATCCTCCAACACCTCGTCGATCAACAAAGCCTCACCGCTCAGTTCCACATCGACTCCTGCGGCACAGAGGACTGGCATGTCGGCAACCCCCCAGACCCGCGCTCCATCCAAACCGCCGCGCTCCACAACATCGACATCACCAACCTACGCGCCCGCCAGTTCGATCCATCAACAGACATCGATCGCTTCCAGCACATCATCCCGATGGACGCAAGCAACAAACGCAACCTCATCAAACTCGGCGTCCCCGAACCCAAACTCACCCTCATGCGAGCCTTCGACCCCACCCTCCAAAAACCACAAGATGTCCCCGACCCCTACTACGGCGGAGACGACGGCTTCGAAAGAGTCTACCAAATGCTCATTCGCGCCTGTCAGGGATTCCTCGATCAACGCGACTTGTAGAGCCCCGAAGCAAAAAACCAACAACCGATCCGATCCCCGAAAACCGAAACGACGGATCGATGTACCGTTCAATCACATAGAAGCAAAAGTAGTACAACCGTGCCGATGCCCATCCAAGCAAGCAAATCAGCACAAAATCACGCCAACTAAACTCTGGAAGCAGCAAACCACCCGCAGAGATCAACACGATCAAAGCAAAGCACGCCGCTTTCAAATACATCCATCGAGGATTCTGTAAATCAGGTCCCATGGAACCTAAATACGCAGCAGCTCAATCACAGATCCAACATCAACCGAGCCGGATCCTCAATCGCATCCTTGATGCTCACTAAGAACTGAACCGCTTCTGCACCATCCACAATCCGGTGGTCATAACTCAGCGCCAGATACATCATCGGACGCAGCGCGATCTGACCCGGATTGTTCGGATTCTCAACCGCACGCTTCTTGATGCCGTGCATACCCAGAATCGCACTCTGAGGCGGATTCAGAATCGGAGTCGACATCAGCGACCCAAAGATCCCGCCATTGGTAATCGTGAAGGTCCCGCCCATCATCTCGCTGATATCCAGCTTGTTCTCACGAGCACGCTTCCCAAAATCCTTGATGGTTGACTCGATCGTCGCAAACCCCATCGTCTCGGTATTGCGCAGCACAGGCACAACGAGCCCCTTCGGACCAGCAACCGCAATCGCGATGTCCTGGTAATCATGCTTCTCAATCGCAGGCTTCCCATCCGCGCCCTGCGTGATGTACGAGTTGATCAGCGGATACTTCTGCAGCGCCTGAGCACACGCCTTGACAAAGAACGACATGAACCCGAGCCCAACCCCGTGCTTCTCAGCGAAGCTCTCCTTGTGCTGCTTGCGCAGATCCATCACCGCGCCCATGTCCACTTCATTGAAAGTGGTCAGCATCGCCGCGGTCTGCTGTGCTTCAACCAGTCTCGCCGCGATCTTCTGACGCATCGGAGACATCCGCTCGACCATCACCTCACGCGACCCACCAACCGATGGAGCCGCCGCGGACTGCGCCGAAGCACCCGACTGCACAAACCCAAGAACATCCTGCTCACGGATTCGTCCCCCCGCGCCCGTCCCGGTCACCATCGCAAGATTCACGCCCTTCTCTTCCGCAAGCTTCCGCGCCAAAGGCGTCGCCTTCACATCGCCCGAAGTCGCAGGAGCGGGAGCAGGCTTCGGAGATTCAGCAACCGCCACCGCCGCCGGGGCTTCCGCAGGTTGAGGCGCAGTCTCAGCTGCAGGCGCGGATTCCGAAGCCGCCGGCGCAGGAGCCGAGCCCCTACCACCCGCAGGCTTCTCAGCCGATTCATCAATCGCACCCACCACCGCACCAACATCGACCTCATCCCCTTCCGCCGCCGAGTGCGAAACCACACCCGATGCCGGAGCAGGCACTTCCATCGTCACCTTGTCGGTCTCAAGCTCGAGGACCGTCTGGTCACGCTCGACATACTCCCCCTCCGCGACGCTCCACGCCGCGATCACACCAGAGGTCACCGATTCACCGACGCTTGGAATTTCAATATTGGTACTCATTGTTCAAACCATCCTTCGTACTTGAACTGATCTCTGAGCTTCTTCAAGCCCGCGCCGCCGCAACCTTCTTCTCTTTGCCAGACTCTTCGGGCTTCGCACCGATCGCTTCTGTCAAAATGCTTTCCTGCTCGATCTTGTGCTGTGACTTGGAACCAGTCGCCGGGCTGCTCGAGCGTGCACGCCCGATGTACCCCGGACGATCCCAGCCCAACTTCGACTGAACCATGTCGCTCACAAACAGCCATGCCCCGCCGTTGTAGGTCTCTTCCTGCACATACTCGATCGACACGCCGTCAGGGTACCGCGAAACGATCTCCTGCAGCATGTCCGCATGGAACGGGTAAATCTGCTCGATCCGGAGAATCGCCGTGTCGCTCCGCTCGATCAACTCGCGCCGCGCGTGAAGCTCATGGTAAATCTTCCCACTGCACAGCAGCACCCGCTTCACACCCGACCGGTCCCAGTCACCTGAAACAAACTTTGGATCATCGATCATCTCAACGAACCCACCGTCGAGAATATCACCAAGCTCGCTCGTCGGGGTCCGCAGCATCGACTTTGGAGTCAACACCACCAAAGGCTTCCGGAACGATCGATTCATCTGACGACGATACATGTGGAACACCTGCGCCGCCGTGGACGGATTCACCACCTGCATGTTGTTTCCGCCGCATAGCTCAAGGAACCGCTCGACCCGGCACGAAGAGTGCTCCGGCCCGGCACCCTCATACCCGTGAGGAAGCAGCATCACCAGCCCACTCCAGCGATCCCACTTGCCTTCCGCGGACGCGATGAACTGATCAATAATCGCCTGAGCGCCATTGACAAAGTCACCGAACTGCGCCTCCCAGATCACCAGCATCCTCGGGTCCGCAAGCGAATACCCATAATCAAAGCCGAGCACACTCGCCTCACTCAGCGGAGAGTCGTACACGCACAGCTTCGCCTGTCGTTCTTTCCCATCACTCCCCATCGAACCCGCAGGCTCATCCGTCCCCTCGATCCCGAGCTCACGGATATTGTTGAGCGGCGTATACGCCTCCGCAGTCTTCGTATCTCGGATCACCGCATGACGATGCGAGAATGTCCCTCGACGACAATCCTGACCCGACAAACGGATCGGATGCCCCTCAACGAGAAGCGAACCGAACGCGAGCTGCTCCGCATCCGCGTAACTGATCATCTCGGCATTCGCGAGCTCGCCGCGTTCCTTGAGCAGCTTCTTCAGCTTGGGATTCAGATTGAACCCATCAGGAACCGTCGAAATCGCAGCAGCAACCTCGGAAATCATCTCCCGGCTGATCCCCGTCTCCAAGAAATCAAAGCTGTGCTCATGCGTCTGACCCGCCCATCGCTGGGATCCAGGATCAATCGTCGGATCCATCGCCGTCTCTTGAGCCGAGCGCTGCGCCCGCTCAAGTGTCTCCGTGATCCGATCATCAATCGCCCGCCGGTCCGCTTCCTGGATGACCTCATCACCCAGAAGCTTGTCGGTGTAGAGCTTGAGCACCGACTCTTTCTTCTTGATCATCGCCGCCATCAGTGGCTGCGTGAAACTCGTCTCGTCCTGTTCGTTGTGTCCATAACGACGGAAGCACTGCAGATCAATAAACACATCCTGCTTGAACTGCTGACGATACTCCATCGCGATCTTCGCAACCGTCACGACCGCCTCAGGATCCTCCGCGTTCACATGGAAGATCGGCGCATCAATCGACTTCCCGATATCAGTACAGTACCGACTCGAGCGCGAATCCTCAGGAATCGTGGTGAACCCGATCTGGTTGTTCACGACCACATGCACCGTCCCGCCCGTCGTGTAGCCCTCGAGCTGCGAGAAGTTCAGCACCTCCGCAACAATCCCCTGACCCACAACCGCGGCATCCCCATGAATCAACACCGGGATCACACGCGAACGCTCAAAGTCCCCCTTCAATCGCTGCTTGGCGCGTGCACGCCCCTCGATCACCCCGTTCACCGCTTCGAGGTGACTCGGATTACTCGCCAGCGCCAGATGCACCATCTTCCCGTTCGAGAATCGACGAGTCCCCGAATAGCCCTGGTGATACTTCACATCACCGCCGCCATCCACAAAGTCCTCAGACCAGTTCTCTTCAAACTCCGTAAAGATCTGCTCGTAAGTCTTGCCGATCGTGTTGTTGAGCACATTCAATCGACCACGATGCGCCATCCCAAAGACCAGTTCCTCGGCACCGAGATCGGACGCCGTCAGGATCAACTGATCAAGCATCGGAATCAAGGACTCCCCGCCCTCAAGCGAGAACCGCTTGTCACCCGGATAGCGACGACCGAGGAACTTCTCGATCATCTCCGACTTCACCAACTGCTCAAGAATTTCAGTCTTCTGGCTTCGATCCAGTTCCAGCTTCCCGCCGATGATCTCGAACTCGTGCACGAGCCAAGCGCGCTTCGCCGTATCCGTGACATGCATGACCTCGAGACCGATCGATCCGCAGTACACTTTCTCCAACCGCGCGATCACATCGCGGAGCGGCACCTGCATCCCAAGCCCCATCCCCGAGCCATCGACCACCCGATCCAGATCCGCTTCAGTCAACCCATGATGCTCAAGCGACAGCAGTTCAGGACGCTCACGCTCACGATGGAACGGATCAATATCAGCACACAGGTGCCCCTGATCCCGATACGCGTTCACAAAGTCATTCACGACCGCTTCAAAGTGCGACACCCGCCCGGAAACACCGACCCCGCCCGCCCAGACCTGAACCGGTCCAGAATCTTCAGAAACCCAGGCGTTCTTGCCCGCTGAGCCACCACCCCCCTGCGACCCGCTCGATTGATCCCCAGCCCCGAACAGCTTCAGTTCGCCAGCGTTTGCCAGCTCAAAGCCCTCGAAGAACGCCCGGAGCTCCCCGCTCACCGAGCCCGGATCCGCCTTGAACAGCCGATGCTGTTCTTCAAGATACTCAGCGTTCCATTGATTCACACTCGGCACGATCGGTTTCGGTGCAGAACTCATAGCTTACCTCAGCCAAACCCTCACGCAATAGTCCAAAAACCCTGATGGACACACGCTCAGATGGACTATCGGACCACAGAACAGGACACACGCCCAGCCATAATCCTAGTCCCTACTATCGGCCTCAGCCCCCACAACTCCATCAAAACACACACTTTGAGCCATCTTTCCAATGCCAAACACGCGCACATAGAAAGACCGGTCTGCCCCGATCCTCGTTGATCACAACTCGAATCAACCGAACCGACCCGACACATAATGCGCCGTCTCGATCAACTTCGGATTCTGGAAGATCTCCTGCGTCGGCCCATACTCCACCAATCGACCCAGATACATAAACGCCGTGTAATCAGAAACCCGCGCCGCCTGCTGCATGTTGTGAGTCACAATCAGCACCGTGTACCGCTCAGAAATCTCGGAGATCAACTCCTCGATCCGGATCGTCGCCACCGGATCCAGCGCACTGCAAGGCTCATCAAGCAGCAACACCTCAGGATCCGCCACCACCGCTCTCGCGATACACAGCCGCTGCTGCTGACCACCAGACAACCCCAGCGCCGACTCTTTAAGCCGATCCTTGACCTCGTCCCAGATCGCCGCGGATTTCAGACTCCGCTCACACGCCTCCTGCAACACACTCTTGCGCCGCTCCCCATCGATCCTCAACGGATAGACCACATTCTCAAAGATCGACATCGGGAA
>JAEPQP010000001.1 GCA_017640485.1 Phycisphaerales bacterium
CGGGGATCCCAACCAAACTCGATGGCTGAAGGCGCGTGATGCGCTGTCCTGACGCGGTGGAGATGGTTTCGCGTATCCCTTTGCCGTTGAGATAGTTGTATGGATATTTCTCGCGCAGGGCTTTGAGGCGGGATGACTCGATCGCGGGCATGGTCGAGGCGTCGAAATCGTTCACTCCAAAGACCCCGACGGTGACCATGCTCTGGAATGGGCCGTGGTAATAGAACGCTCTTTCTCCTTCGGCACGGAGTTCCAAGACCGCTTGTTCTGCTGCGGCTCGAAAATCCTTGATTTGCTCCGGATTTGGGGTGGATTGGTCGTCGGTCCCGTAGACACCGAGTTGGAGTGTGTAGAGCGCGGTTGGACCGAATCGTTCTTTCACAGTGCGGAGATCGTACTCGGAGTTGGATCCACCCAGCGCGTCTCCGGACGGCGGCGCGAGGAAGGCACTGGCGAACGGGCGCGATGTGCCGTTGGTGATCTCGCGGATCTGATCCAGATCCAGGAGCGCTTGCCGGTCGTTGGGTCCGTCGTAGCGTCCGATCGCGACGACCGACTTGCCTTGGCGCGGCGCGACATACGCGTTGTTGAGTCCGAAGTTGGCTTTGATATTGGTGAGCGCATCGCGTGCGACGCGTTCATTCGGGAGTGTCGCGAGGATGATGGACCACTGGAGGGATTCGTCGGTTGCATCGGGGATATCCAGCGGGGCGTTTTCATCGAATACACCCGGGCCTTGATCGACGAACCGGTCTCGGCTGTCATCCCGCTTGGATTCCGATGAGCCGCAGGCGGGGATCAGAATGGATGTCGAAAGGAGGCACACACTCGTGAACAATGGGAGTCCTGTGAAACGCGTTGTTTTTGCGCGTATACCGAACAAACAGAAAACCTGCTTGTGATGGGCGGTTTTGGCGCGTGTTCGTGAGTTCTGTTTGGTATCGATGAACATTTTTCACGGGTCCCTTGTTGTGTTATACTCTCTAAGTCACTTCGTTGCTTGTGATTAGATTGTTTTGACCATTTTTACTGTTTTGTGTTCTTCGACTGAAGTCGCGGTCGATACACACTCTGAAGGATGGTGGAACGATCCTTCGAACAACAACATGTTGTGGTGTCCGAGTGGTGGGCATTGCAAGACACAAGAAGTAGGCAGGCATTCAAAGGAGTTTTCCTCATGAGTTACATCTCACCATCTGACTTGGGCGCTGCGTCCAATGTCGGTCGAACCCGATCTGGACAAATCTCTCGTCCAGATACGGCTCTCAACGATACGCGACAGAGACCAACCCGATCCAAAGATCAGGTCGAGTTCTCCAATGTCGCTCGTTACCTTTCTGATCTCAAAGCTGGTCCGGCAGAACGCAGCGAACTGATCGCACGCATCCGCGAGGAAATTGACGCCGGGAGTTATGACACTCCTGAGAAACTCGACGCGGCGATCGATGGCGTCATCGAAGACCTTGAGTTCGAGCTCTAAGACCCATCACCCGATTGTTTCAGACAGACGCGGCCCATCGGGTCGCGTTTTTCATGCGCCGGATCAGTCGATGAGACGGGTTTGGATGATCTTGAGATCGGGGAGGTGTGTGCTGAGTGTGGAGTGGGTTTGATCGCTTAGTGGGCCGAGCATGAAGAGGGTTGATCCGGATCCGGAAAGATGGGCTGGGAGTTCCAGGCGCCGGAGTGTGTTGAGGAGCGTTGCGAGTTCCGGGACCTCGATTGTTGCCGGGATCATGAGATCGTTGGAGAGATCTGTGTCGTCGATGACCGCTTTGTGTGCGATGGAATCGAGGTCTTGATCCTGAACTGATCGCTCGGTCTCTGATGGAAGCAATCGGTCGAAGGCGCGGTACACAGGACCGGTCGGGCATCCGAACGGAGGGACCAGGAGTGTGAGTTCGGACTCGGCAGGTTGGATCCGCTGGATCGAATCCCCGACCCCCGACACGATCGCGGGACGCGGCGGACGGCCCGATCGGTGCATCTCCAGATCGAGAAAGAACGGGATATCCGTCCCGATGGAATGGGCGATGGATTGGAGTTCAGGTTCACTGAGCTTCAAATCGAACAGGTCATTGAGCAGCAGCAGCATGCCCGCAGCGTTCGAGGATCCTCCCCCCAATCCGCCCCCGGCGGGGATGGACTTGGTGAGCTGGGCGTGGATCGGGAGTGATCGATCCAGGTGCGACTGCATAGCTTGGTGCGCTTTGTAGATCAGATCAGACTCGATCGGCCAGTCCACGGGTGCGCCGGTGTCCCACTGGACAGTAAAGCTGGTTGCTGAATCGGTCTGCGTGACGCTGAGTCGGTCGCTGAGATCGATCGGGTGCATCCATGATCGGATCGGGTGGAGTCCCTGCTCGTTGGGTGGCGCGACTTTCAGGATCAGGTTGATCTTCGCGTGCGTCTGGATCGTACGGCTGTTGGGCATCAAGCAAGCGTAGGACGGGTCTGTGCTCGCTAGGATATGGGAGTCTGATGTCGAGGAGAACGATGATGAATGTGCACGATCTGATCAACGCGATGGAAGAAATCGCTCCGCTCAAGTACGCCGAGTCGTGGGATAAGGTGGGGTTGCAGCTCGGGGTTGCAGGCCGCGCGATCGGTGGGCCGGTGATGCTGACGATCGATCTGACAGAAGAGGTGCTCGACGAAGCGATGCGGATGCAGGCGGGGATGATCATCGCGTACCACCCTCCGATCTGGAATCCGTTGACGAAGCTGACGGATGCGTCGCACACTGAGCGGATCATCCGCGGCGCTGCGGAAGCGGGGATCGCGATCTTTACGCCTCACACAGCGCTGGATGCGGCGCCGGGGGGGGTGACGGACTGGTTGTGCGAGGGGATCGGATCGCCGCGCGGTCAAGCGAAAGAGGGTGTGATCGACGGCGACTGCCGGGCGCTGCAGCCTGGGATTGGCGGGGATCGCTCGCGCGAGGTCAAGGTCATTACCTTTGTGCCAACAGAGCAGGTCGATCAAGTGCGCAATGCGCTGGGGACCGCTGGTGCGGGCGGGATCGGGAAGTACAAGCTGTGCTCGTTTACCACGACGGGTCAGGGAACATTCCTGCCGAGCGATGATGCGAATCCGGCGGTTGGCAAACGCGGGACACTGAACCGGGTCGATGAGATGCGGCTCGAGATGGTGTGCGAGCGCCGGGCGCTGCCTCTCGTCATCGAGACACTCAACTCGTTCCATCCCTATGAGGAGCCGGCGTATGACATCGTGGAACTGGTCCCCGAGCCCTTGCGTCAGGTTGGTTCGGGACGACGGCTGACGCTCGATCAGCCCGCGTCGATGGGTGATCTGATCGCTCGGCTCCAGGCGCACCTTGGACGATCACGCATGCGCTACGCGCTGTCTGGTGACGATCGGGCGTTCCGCACGATCGGTGTGGTTCCAGGATCGGGCGCCTCGCTCGTTGAACTTGCCCAGCAGGAAGGATGCGAGGTGTTCATTACCGGCGAGATGACCCACCATGAGATTCTCGCGGCTCGGCACGCTGGGGTTTCGGTGCTCCTCGCGGGTCACACAAACACGGAACGCGGGTACCTCCCGAGACTCCAATCGCGGTTGATGACGATGCTCCCCGAGCTTGAGTTTGTCATCTCGGAATGCGATCGTGATTGTATTGTAGTGGGATGAGAAACCGTTTGCTAATCAGTCCTGATCCGGATCGTCCACATCGATCTTGCCTCGCAGGTTGAATCCTGCTTTGGGGACGCTGATTCTGGATTCGTAGAGGACTTCTTGAAGTTTGCCAGGCTTCAGGTATTTGGTCGTCCCGACGAGTTTGTAATCGATGATCCCGCTCAGTTGTGAGCGCGGGACCTCAAAGACAGCCGGGAGCTCGAAGGTGTGCTCGCCGTAGGTATGGAGCGTGGTTTCCGGGCTTCGGACTCCTGAGAACACATGCTGGTTATCGATCGAGACGGTGTACGCGACCTGCTTGAGCGGGATCGGTTCTCTGTTTGGGTTGGTCGCTTTGACAGAGAACGCGTAGACAGTGCGTTCTTGTGTGTGCTCAATCTCGCGCACACCGACGGTCTCGAATCGGGGGCTCTTGATGTTTGAGCATCCTGTGGAGAGGGCCATGCTGATGATGAGCACGGCGATCAACGCGCTGAGGATCGGGGTTCGCATGATCGAGCGTATGCACGCCGATGCTCAAAGAGGATGAAAGTGGTGGTCTGGATGCGATCTGGATGTGATCAAGTCGGGTTCAGGGGATCGCGATCGTAGGGCCGAGCAGATCGGCGTTCATGTGGACCCAGTTGGGGTCGCCCATCGCTTCGATCATGATGGGTCCATCGCTGAGCGATGCGTGCTCGTGGATGAAGTTGACCCAATGGGACATCAGGAAGCCGAGGATGAGGCATCCGATCCATGCGCCGAGTTCTGCGGAGCGTTTTTTGCGGATAAACGCGAGGATTCCGACGCCGAGCACGACGGTCGCGGCTTTCCAGAGCGCGAGGATCGTGGGGGATTGGTATTCCATCATCGCACGAGCGAGCGGGTTGGCTTCGGTCATCCCTGTGTGGGTGATGTAGAGCAGAGTGAGGTAGAGGTCGATGACCGACATCACGACGATCAGGGTGATGAGCGCGATCACGCGGAACGATCGGTCGCGGAAAGGGGCCGAGACACGGCGTGTGAGCGATCTGGATTCCGGCGCCAGAGCGCCCATGGCCTGCGTATCCATGACCACCTCAATCGGGAATCCCCTCCGGATGAATCTGTGTGATTCAGGTGCAGACACAACTTCTTGGTTCTCGGGCATGCACGACCAGATCCACTACACTACATCCAGAAGAATTCGTCGGAAATGGAACGCAACACGGAAGATTCTCGGATGTTCAATAGATGATGGAAAAGGGTTCTCTGCGAGGTGATTCGGTGATCAGCACATCAGGACAATCCAAAGCCCGAAAGCCGATCGCGTATTTGGTGCGTGTCTCGGCGCTGTCGCTTGTGCTCTCGTCAGGGCTTTCATACGGGCAATCGGATCGCGACGAACGCGCGAATCCTGTGTATCTTGCTGATGCGCCGGTCGCGATCGAGACAACGGAGCGTGCTCTGGCGCTGGCTTCGCAAGGGAGCTACGCGGAAGCCGCACGCACGCTCGGACAGTTGATCCTCGAGCACGGCGAACAGCTGACTCCCAACCCCAAAGTCAACGGGGTGATGATCCCGGTCCGAGATCGGATCCACGATGTGCTCATGTCCGATCTCGAACTGTTGCGTGCGTATACACGGATCAACAACGCGAAGGCGCTGCGCCTGCTCGAGCAAGGAGAGTATCTGGAAGCGTCTGATTCGTATTGGTTGACGCGATCCGGATTGGTCGCTTCACTGAACCAGGCGCAGATGCTGATCGAATCCGGACGCATTGATTCGGGTCGGCGGGTGCTTGAACAACTCGCGGTGCATCCTGACGCAGCGAGTGAGTCCGCGCGTGCGATGGAACTCTCGGAGCTTGTGTTCCGCGCTGATCCGACTGAGCAGAGCGGGTCGAATCTTGATCGTTGGTCGGGGATCAGCGGGATTGCTCGGCGGGATCTTGAGCCGTTCCGGGGTCCGGTCGATCAAGACCGATCACGGACCTCGATGCTGTCATCGCCGATCGACAGCACGATCGATCCGCTTCGATTGGACGGCATCGTTCGTCGCCCGATTGCTTCGGCGCGGTTGAGTCCCCCCTCGACCAATGAGGATCTGCTCAATGAAGACGAGCGCGTGAATCCCGGCGCGGTCATCAAACCCAAACCTTGGTCGATGCCGGTTGTGCAGGGAGACACGCTGATCACCAACGACGGCGTCACCATCTCGTGCTTCGATCGGTTCACGCTCAGACCACGATGGAGATTGACCACGACCTCGACGGATACCGAAGAGCAGGATCGCACAAGCAAGGGGATCCGTTCGCGGATTGCGCGCACGATCGAGGATCTGTCGAGCGTCACGATTGAAGGGGATGTGGTCTACGCCGCGGCGGGGCTGGCGCGGACCGGGAATCGGACGGGCGACAATCGCTTGCTCGCGATTGATATTGATTCTGGAGCCGTGCTTGAGCAGACGACGCTCGAGCAGCTCGATCCGGAACTTGCGGGCGCCACGATCAGGGGATCGGTGATTGTTGATGGGGACACGATTATCGTTGCCGCGAGAAAGAATCTACGACGAGAACGGCTCGTGGCGCTGTCGCTCGTCGGGATCGATCGAAGGACCTTCGAGCGGCTCTGGACGCGTGACATCGGAAGCGCGGGTTCACTCCCGTTCCAGCAGATCGGTCAAATCTCCCATTCGGGGATGCTCGCCGATGGCGTGCTGTACTGGACAGACATCATGGGGCTGGTGTGCGCCGTCGAGACTTCAACGGGTCAGACGCTGTGGGCGCGTGCGGAGCCGAGCGCGGATGTGTATACACGGTACGAGCGAGAGCCTTGGACCGTCTCGACGCCGGTCGTCAAAGGGGATTCGGTCTTCATCCTCGATGTTTCTGGACAGATGATCAACCGGATCGATCGTGATACGGGGGAGGTCCTCGCATCAACACGCGCGATCAGCAACGGCGATGGGTTGTACCTGCTCGAGATGGACGACTCGATCGCGTGCGTCGGACGGACTGTGATCACGCTCCATAGTGTGGATCGTTTCGCGACGGATCGTCCGAGGATGCTGACACCAACGGGGGATGGTCGGAGCGTGATCCAGGGGCGCGTGATCGCGTCGGGGGACTCGTTGATTGTTCCGATGGAGAGTGGTCTGGTTGTGCTCGATACAACCCGGACGGGGGTGCGCGAATCGGTCGAGCTCGAGCAGAGCGGGATCGCGGTGGCGCTCGATGGTCAGATCCTGATCACGGATGAGAACCGGGTCTCGAGTTATCTGAGCTGGGATATTGCTCGATCGGTGCTCTCGAGTCGCATCGATGAGCTAGATGATGTGCATGCCGCGATCACGCTGAGTGATCTCGCGTACCGTTCGGATCATCACGATGAGATCATCCCCGCGATTGATCGCGCGATCTCGATGCTGCGCCAGACGCTGCCTGGGACTGGGTCGCGTTCGGTTCAAGAGGCGCGTGATCGTCTGTTTAGTATCACGCTCGATATGGTCGGGCTCCCTGCTGTGGTCGCGCCAGAGCGGGACGGCTCGCCCATTGTCTCAGGACCGATCCGTTCGAGACTCCTTGATCGTGCTGGAACCATCGCGCGGAGCACGCAGCAAACACTCGCGCACCAGATGACCAGCGGCGTGTGGGCGATGTCTGAACGCCGGATCAACGACGCGGTCGGGATCTACCACAGCATCCTCCAGGACCCGGCGCTCTCGGCTGAGATGTGGCAAGGGAGCGGGCTCGCGATCCGCGCCGAGATCGAAGCAACGCATCAGCTCAGCGCGATCGTCGATGAGTTCGGACGCGGCGCGTGTGAGATGTTCGATGCGCTCGCGTCGATCGAGCTCGATGAACTCAACGCACAGAGCACACAGATCCCCAGCGCGCAGGAGTACGAAGAGTTGGCGCGTCGATTCCCCTGGGCGCCGACGACTCCCATCGCTTGGGAACTGGCCGCGAGCGGGTGGGCGTCGATGAACAACGCGCCCGCGGCGGTGCGTGCGGCGCGCTCGGGCTTTGATTCCATCGAACGACTCAGCGAGCACGGCATCGCGATGCAGCAGCGTGTGATCGACTCGCTCGGGTCGGTCCTCATCAGCGGATTGCTCGACTCGCAGCGCCGAGCAGAAGCATCCAAGCTCGCGACCACGCTCGCGCGGACCTACCCGACCATCACGATCACGATGAACGGGCAACCGATCAACGCGGGGGAACTCTCTGTCGGGCTCTCTTCCGGGCTCCCGGCACCAACACTCGGGGATCGTTTCCTCGGCGAGCAGACGCCGAGCTTGATCGCGGGGTATCCGGTCAAGTCTCCGATCCGATCGCAGCACGACTCGGTGGTGATGTTCGCGCCCCAGCTCGCGCAGGCGCGGCTGGTTCGGTTCACGAACCAGACTCCAGAAGTGCTCTGGACGCGTCAATCGCAGAACGCGGAGCCTCCGATCGTGGTGGTGCATAACGACTACCAGACGGTGCTCATGTGGTCACCGACAAACGAGGACGAGGAGGGCGGATGGATCGAATCGATCGACACGATTACTGGAGAGACCCGCTGGACGATCGATCGGATCGGCGCGAAGATCGTCGAAACTTCTGTCCGCAGACCCGATGATGCGGCGCGGATCGATGGTCAGTTTGTGTCCCCGACAGAGGGGGTCGTGATTCTTGAGCAGATCATGAATGTGTGCGACGGATCGGTTCTGGTTCTGGTTGATCGGATCGGTCGGGGGATGGGGGTCGATATCCTGACGGGACAGGTTCTCTGGAGCGAGGATCTCCCGATCAATCGCGTGCACGACATCGATGCATCCTCCGGCGTGCTGGGGATCACTGGGATGTGGTACATCGATCACAACGCGGATACCGGACAGGTCGCGGTGCGCTCGCCTCGGATCGCGTCAATCGATATCCGGACGGGTCAGACGATCCAGCTGCTCGACAAGCAGACCTCCACTCCACGATGGATCCGCGTCGCGCCGTCGGGGAACATGGTTGTCGGCACAAGCCAACGCGTGCTCTCGGTCTCAACGCGCGGCGGGGCGCTCGACTGGGTCATCCGCAACGACGGACTCATCAACACCAACGCGGGATGGATCGCTGACGACACACTGATCGTGCTCGATGAGTTTGTGGGTTTGTGGATGATCGGTTTGCGCGACGGAAAGATGCCCACCAATCCGACGGATACGGCCGGGCGGATCCTCGAGCGTGGATGGATCACGCTCGAGTCGCGCAGTGATCGGATCGCGGTCGTCGGGTCGGGTGGTTTGGGGATCTTTGATCCCAGCGGTCTGACGCTGGGTCTTGATCCCGATGATGGGAGCTGGCCGTATGTGGATGCGGCGTGGGGCGCCGATCGCGTCGCGATGATCCAGCGTGCGTCATCGGAAGACAACCTGACGATGCAGGTCCCGGTCTCGCTGTTTGATCTCGAGAACGCTCGGATGCTTGATTCGATCGAGCTCTCGCTCCCGGCACAGATCCAGCGTCAGCCGACGAGTGTGCAGTCCGCGACGGGGGTCGTGGTCGTCGGGTTCGGAGAGGTGAGCGTCGTGCTGAAGACTGAGTGATTGATCACTGCATCAGGCGCTCACGAGTGAAGGATCGTGACCCTTCTCGATCTCTGTGATTTTATTGATCCGGCGCTCGTGGCGTCCTCCATCGAACGGTGTGCCGATCCAGGTCTCGACGATTTTGTCCATCAAGCGAGCGCCGAGCAGATCCGCTGAGAGACAGAGGATGTTCGCGTCGTTGTGGGAGCGCGAGAGTTGAGCGGTCAGTTCATCATGGACAAGCGAGGCGCGGAGTCCATCGATTTTGTTTGCGGCAATCGACATCCCGATCCCTGTGCCGCAGATGAGCACGCCGCGTGTGGCTTTCCCTGAGGTGACTTCTTGTCCGACTTGCCAAGCGACTTCTGGGTAATCGCAGGGCTGGTCGTCGCACTGTCCAACGATCCAACCGTCGTGTCCGAGTTGTTTGATGGTGTCGAGGATTTGTTCAGCCGCGGATGATCCACGATGGTCTGATCCGATCGCGACAGTCAGTGTGGTGCTCTGGTCGGTCATACGGTGATCTCCTCAAGCCGGCGAGCGATGAGTTCGCGGAGCCGATCGGCGGTGTGTTGGTACATCTGGGCGCTCTGTCCGATGGGATCGGGAACGCTCTCGTGCTCATCGAGCACGAAGACTTTGTGGACGGAGTTTGGCGCCATCGTCATGATCGCTTGTGCGTGCGATGGGGTCATGGTGTAGATGACCTCGGCGCGGTCGATCATGTCGAGCGTGAGCATCCGTGATTGATGGTCTTCGAGTGTGATCCCCATCGATCCCAGCGCATCGAGTGCTTCTCTGGTCGCGGGCATCCCGTTTCCCGCGGCGACTCCTGCGCTCGCGAAGTGGGTCGTGATCCCCTCGTGATCCTGCTTGTCGAGCATGTCGCGTGCGATCGCTTCAGCCATCGGACTCCGGCAGGTGTTGCCTGTGCAGACAAACAGCACGGTCCGCTCGAGATTCGAGAGAACTTCCCGCTCGCTCAGGGCGCCGTACGCGCTGACTTCGATCTTGCCGTCGATGGAGAGGGTGACGGTGGTGGACCCTTTCTCGTGGAGTGTGGATCCGTCGTCGAGGATGATGGATGGAACAAGTGTCTGGTCTTCGATGGACGACCAGTTCTCAGGGATCGAGGTCAGGTTGGTGCCTGGGTTGTCACCGATCGACCAGATCGCGGCTCCGAGTCGTCGAGCGACGCAAGGCACGGCTGCGGCGCGGATGATCTGTCGGCACAGTGGATGATCCGGGATGCGGATCGCGATGTGTGTTCCGTTGTCGATGAGTCCGCGGCTGATGCCCAGCGAGTCACACAAGGCGCTGATCTGCGCTTCGGGTTGCTCGATCAGAAGCCGAGCAGGTCCTGGGAGCAAACGATCGACCAATCGGCGAGTGGTCGCGGCTTGAAGCACAACATGTTCCAAAAACTGTTCACGATCTGCTAGATGCAGTGTCATGCGTGGTTCGTTGGCGGTATTGATTTCCGGATGACCTGTGAACTGATCGAGCAGTTCTGCGCCCTGCTCGTCGGCGCGGGTCATGAGCCCATAGAGGGTATCGGTCGGGACGACGATGCAATGATGATCGGTCAGCGCCTCGGCGGCGCGCTGGATCATCGCCGAGCGTTCCTCGGGGTTCATGTTCGCGACTCGCAGGGCAAGATCAGGCATCACAAGATGATAGGGTTCTTGTTGAATGGAGACGATCAACTTTTTTGATCGAGTTGCATGATCAACACAACGACGGCATTGTTCAAGCAACGCTGCTTCTGGAAAACTTCTGAATTGTCGATGGGTATGATCTCTCTGCGAAGTTCATGGTTGACAAACACCCAATGAACTCAGTACGGTAGATCAGATGCGAATGCCCATGCGCTCACACGCGGATTGGCGTCGTGCGGGACACGCAACTCGTCGCGGGATCTCATCCACTTCATGGACTGGTCGGTGCGTAGACGCGCCGCATGCGAGTGTCTTTGGGTGTCTGTTTCCAGGTTCTTCTTTCTGATTCATTCTTCTGGGTTTATTCAAGGCAGAGCAGATCATTATGGGGATCCAGAAACGCCAACACGACCGGCAGAGCGATCAAGGGGTTCTTGAGGATGTCCTCGCACAGATCCGGAATCTCCATCCGCAGCATGCACGCAAGTGGTTTGAAGAACTCGATGCGTTGGGGGTCGTCTCCGGAGCGTTCGGCGTTCGTGCACAGAGCGATATGCACCGCGATTATCTGCGCAGATCCTGTCTCGATGCGTTCAACGAAGCGCTCCGCGATGTGACGGGACAGCTGCTCGCGTTCCGTTTCCTTGGACCCAACGATCCTTGGGAAGCGTCCAAACCAACCATCAAGAAAAACACGATGGGCAGCCGCGGGCTTGGTGAATCGAGTCTCAAAGAGGTCAAGAGCTCAGCGATCGCGAGTGAGGGCTCAGCGGCTGTTGCTGGATCCGCTCCGCAAGAACTCAACGCAGCATCCTCGACACACAAAGACGGTCAAAGCATCTGGGCTGATGAAGCCGGGCTCTCGGCGGATGAACTCAAGGACGCGACGAACCGGCCCACCCCGATCGTGCACGCGAGCTCCGAACGCTCTCGGCTTGATACCAGCGGGGCGCTGCCGATCAATCCGGACTACGGGTTCGGGGACTTTGTCATCGGACCCAACAACCGACTCGCGCACGCGGCATCGGTCGCTGTGTCGGAGAACCCAGGATTCGCGTACAACCCGTTGTTCATCCACGGCGATGTGGGACTCGGGAAGACCCACCTACTCCAGGCGATCTGTCTGAAAATCACACAGGAAAACCCAGACATCAACCTGCACTATGTGTCGTGCGATGGGTTCATGACCCAGTTCATGAGTGCCGTGCAGTCTGGGAAGATGGCGGAGTTCCGTCATACTTTCCGTGATGTAGACCTCTTGGTGATCGATGACATCCACTTCCTCGCGAAGCGCGATCGCACGCAGGAAGAGTTCTTCCACACCTTCAATGCGCTGTACCAAGCGAACAAGCAGATCATCCTCTCGTCCGATGCGCCTCCTGAAGAGATCCCGGATCTGGAAGACCGATTGGTCTCGCGCTTTATGTGGGGATTGGTCGCGAAGGTCGATAAGCCGGGATTCGAGACGCGGATCGAGATCCTCAAACGCAAGGCGGAAGCACGAGGCTTGACGCTCCCTGATCCGGTTGTGACGGAGATCGCGCACTACATCGATACCAACATCCGCGAGCTCGAGGGCGCGATCACCAAGCTGCAGATCTTCGCGAATGTCGAGAAGCGCGATATCGATCTGGATCTGGCGCGTGATGCGCTCGGCGAAGAGTTCGCGGCCGCGGTCAGTGCGCAGGGGACCGGTCCGACGATCGACCGGATCATCACGGAGATCTCGGGGTACTACTCTGTAAAGCGGACCGAGATCCTGGGCAAGCGTCGTCAGAAGTCGATCGCACTTCCGCGTCAGGTCGGGATGTACCTCTCACGCAAATACACCAGACACTCGCTCGAAGAAGTGGGGGCGCAGTTTGGTGGTCGTGACCACACGACGGTGATGCATGCCGTCCGGACGATCACAAAACGGAGCAAAGACGACGAGGCACTCCACAGCGATGTGCTCGCGATCGAGTCGCGATTGCGTGTCGGATCCGGGTCCTGACTCAGTTTCAAGAGCTTTAATTCATCCGTATCTCGTTCACGAGCGCGATCGGTCTGTGCAATTGGGTGGAATTCGGGACACATACACCTGTCTGTAATCCTGTGAATAAGTGGTGGATAAGCGCGGAATTGCGCTCGATCGCGCTTGGTGGTTCAGCAGACTGTGCTGGGCTTGGTCTAGATGCGTGCGAGTTGATCGAGCGCAATGGACGATTGACGACAGCTAACCGACAGGCTGATCACCTATGAAGAAGTTCGGTAAACCCATTCGAATCAGTGGTTTGTGATCATATACAATGTGTTTGTGCACCAAATGGGCGCTCCAATTACTACCACCATCAGAATTAATTCAATTGATGTATTAGAAGAGAAGAAAGACCATCCGGAGCACAGACGGAAGCGACAGAGTTCTCAATACGCGTGTGGATAGGTATGGGATAACGCTGATCGCATGGATGCATGCTGAGTGTGCATGACTTGTGTGTGAAAGTGACTATGAAAGCTTGGTTAAGAGCGTTCGCGTGCGTCTCTCAGACGCTTGAAGAACGACTTGAGCAGCTGGGAGGACGCGGGAGCCATGACGCCTGGGAGGATCGCTGAGCGGTGGTTCAGACGCTCGTCGTCGCAGATCTGGTAGAGTGAGCGGACGGCTCCAGCTTTGGGATCATCGGCGCCGTAGACCACGCGTCCCAGACGAGCATTCACAATCAAACCTGCACACATCGGACAGGGTTCGAGCGTCACGACGAGCGTGCAGTGGTTCAAGCGCCAGTCATTGATGGACTTGCATGCATTCAGGATCGCGATGAACTCGGCGTGACCCGACGGATCGCGATCGCATTCGCGGGTGTTGGATCCAGAGCCGAGGATCGTGCCGGTCTCGGTTTCGTAGACGATCGCGCCCACTGGGACTTCTCCACGATCTCCCGCTTTGCTCGCGAGTTCGAGGGCGCGGGTCATCATGTCCTGATCGGTCTGCGTTGGAGAACTGTGTGTGTCCGTCATAACGAGTTGTCGTCGTGTGTGATGGCGCTTCGGTCTTGGTGTTCGCGGATGTCACCGATGACGCGCGAGATGGGGAAGACGCGGAGGATGAGGAGTCCCAGTTCGTACAGGCCGTAGAGCGGGGTCGCGAGCAGGATCATCGACAGCGGATCCGCTGGTGTGAGGAACGCACCGGCAATCGCGCAGACGGCGATTGAGTGTTTCCGGAATCGACCCATCGCTCGCGGATCGAGGATCCCGACCCATCCGAGCATGACGATGACGACCGGCGTCTGGAACGCGATCCCGAACGCGAGACCCATGTTGAGCACCGCTTTGATGTACTCGCTGACTCGGTATTGCTGGATGATCCCGATGTCGGTCGTGAGCTGGATCGTGCGGATGATCGGCTTTCCGGAGTCTGGATCCACGAAGGTCACGACGCGTTGTTGCATCATGGATTCGTTGATCCAGGTCATGCCCAGTGTTGGGGATTCGGGGTCGGCTTGGAGGACGGGGATTGTCGGGAGGGTGATCCCAGGCGGGACGGGTGCGGTCACGGCGGAGGCGTTTCCAGAGACATTGGAGCCGTAGGTGATGAAGAAGGTCAGGATGACGGGGAGGATGACGAAGTAGAGGAAGAGCATGCTCAGGATCGTGAGGAGTCCGGAGAACGGGATCAGGAGATAGACGACGCGTCGCTCGTGCTTGTAGAGTCCAGGGGAGACGAATCTCCAGAGGTGGTAGAGGATCCAGGGCGATCCGAGCAGGATCGTGACGACGAACGCGAGATGGACGACAGTGCCGAAGGTTTCGAAGGGTCCGGTCGCGAGGAGCGAGGAGCCTTGTCCACCGGCGAGGAGTTTGTTGCGTGCGGGGGCGATGAGCAGATCGAGGAGGAATCGTCCGGAGGCGAACGCGATGACGAAGATCGGGATGACGCCGACGACGGCGAGGAAGACGCGTTTGCGGAGATCCTCGAGGTGATCTCCGAGCGACATGACGCTCCAGTCGTCTTCTTGGACTCTTCCGGGGATTTGGCTCGTATGAGGAGCGAGCGAGGACGAGCCGTTATCGGTCCCAAAGCCGGAATCGGGGTCTGATGGAGGAGGCGTGTCGGGCATGAGCGTGCAACTCTAGGGGGTGTTTGTCCAGTAATACCTATGGATGGGTGCTGGAAAGCGAACTTGGGTGGGGTGTTGGGCGTCGTGTTGAATTCTCGATGGAAATCTGAGAATCGCCGACTGGAGCGAGATCGGGGCGCATCTGAGTGGGTGTCGTCGTGTGTGCACAGGGGAATGGATGTGAGCGAACGCTGGGACCAGTCATTACCGATCGAGGATGCAATCGCGGGTCACAGCGACGCGCTGTCCGCGGTGTGGGTCGGTGTCCGGCGATGGGTCGCGGCGATCCTGATCGCGCACAAGCCTCGCGAGGCGGATCTTGAGGATCTGTTGCAGCTCGTCGCGTTGCAGGTGTGCCGAAAGGTGCACGAGGTGCGTGATCCGGCGCTGTTCAAACCTTGGCTGAGAACCGTGACGATCAACATCGCTCGCGAGCAGGGACGCAAGGCTACACGCAAGCGGAGCGGGATGCTCCGATTGGTCGGGCGAGGGAAGAACGAGAAGCGGGACACCATCGGGAGCATGCAGCTCTCGGAGGACGCGAAGCGGGTGCTGGATGCGGCGATGAGTCTTCCAGAGAAATACAGAGAACCGGTGCTGATGCGATGTCAGCAATCGATGAGCTACAAACAGATCGCGGAGGTGCTCTCGCTCCCCGAAACAACGATCGAGACGCGGATCGCACGAGGCAGACGGATGCTCCGCGAGACGATTGAGCTCCAAGCGAAGCAAGCGATGGAGCTCAATAAGCAGAACAACGAGGCGCGGGCAGTCCGCGTCGGAGGTGTGTGATGGATGACCAGATGAACGACCAATCGAATGAGCTCGATATGCGGAACTCGGCGCACATGCGTGATCTGCTGATCTCGCGTGTGATCGATGGGTCCGCGACTCCAGAGGACTGGTCGTCGTTCCGGATTCTCGCGGCCAATGACGCTGAGGTCTGGACGGATCTGAGCGATGCACAGCGCGAGCACGAGGCGCTCAGTGAGGTCATGCACATGGCCTCGAGTATTGCTGACGGCGTGGAACTTCCTGGAGGATCGGGATCGCCGTTGGTGTTCGAGAGCCGGGTGACGACGACGGCGCGCTGGGGCGGATGGGCAATCGCGGCGGTGCTGCTGCTGGGATGGTTTACCGGGACGATCTCGATGAACACATCCAATGGGCTGAATCGTGGGACGGGTGGTCCTGCGACGGCGGGGATGATCCCGCTGCGCCAGGCGGACACGGATCAAGCATTCGATCAGTATTTGCAAGCCGGACAGAACTCCGGGAAGGTGGTTGGGGAGATGCCCAATCAGATCGTGGTCGAAACCAAGCCGCTTGAGAATGGGACGATCGAGGTGATTTATCTCCGTCAGATCGTTGAGCGGAGGGTGCTTGAGAAGGCATACCGCGAGACGGTGGATGAGTTCGGGAAGCCGGCTGTGGTGCCCGTGGATCTGGATTCGATCAAGCACAAGCGGTCCCAATAAAGAGTCAATGAATAGCCAATGAATAGAAAGTTCAATGAATCCGTGTGATCGTGACTGGACTGTTCATGCGGCGCATCTTGGTGAATGGGACCTGCTTGTTTCGCACTTTCGAGCGGTCCCGAATCACGGCATAGACAACACCTGCTCTCATGGAGGCAACCACGATGAAACGGAAAGCAACCACACTCCTCAGCACAGCGCTCTTGGTCGGCGTCTCGGGACTCGCGCACGCGGTCCAGTCCTCTGGAAACGATGGGTTCGTGATCGAATCCAACATCCACCCGGACCACGACCACGACGAGCATGTGTCCACCAGTTCGAACAGCACATCGACTTATCTTGTCACGGATAACGATCACAGCTACGAGCTCAAGATCAAGAACGGCGAGTATGCCGTGAAGGTCGATGGAAAGAAGATCCCTGAGGATCAGATCAAGAAGAAAGGCGACAGCGTCGTTGTGTACGACAAGGACGGCGATGTGATCTACAAGTTCGCGATCGGCCAGTACGCGAGCTTCGCCGCGACGAGTCCCGCCATCCCTCGCGCACCGCGTCCTATCCAAGCGATTGTGACCGATCAGCCCGGCGGTGTTGGACAGTTGACCTTTGATGTGAATGTCTCGCAGCCTCCGAAAGTGATGCTGGGGATCTACTCCGACGAGGTCGGGGACTCGCTGCGTGAACACCTCGGGATCAAGGGCGATGCGATCATCGTTGAATCTGTGATCAAGGGATTGTCTGCCGACAAAGCGGGGATCAAGGACAACGACATCATCATCTCGATTGATGGATCCGACGGCATGTCGTCGAGCGGTCTGACCAAGACACTCAAGAAGCACGCGCCGGGTGATGAGATCCAGATTGTGGTGCTCCGCAAGGGGGAGAAGAAGAAACTGACGACCAAGCTGCTCGCGTACGACGCGGTGGCGTTGGGTCACAGTTCATCAGGCAACAATGTCTGGATTTCGGACGATGATGATCGATTCCCTACGGTGACCGGTCGCGCGACGGTCGATCGTTTGGTGCCTCAGAATGACTTCTTCTTTGCTCCGGAGGTGCGCGAGCAGACGCAGGAACGGATCATCGCGAAGCTCCGTGAGAAGGGCATCGAAGACAGCATCATCGCGACGATCGAGGAAGATCTTGCGACGACACTCGAGGGTCAGTTCTGGTCACCTCGTGGACGGGACAACAACCAGCGGATTTTCCAGCTCCAGCGTGATCACAACCAGGCACAGGCCGAGGAACAGCGGTACCTCGCTCAGACCATGCAGAAGAAGGCCGAGCAAGCGATGCGTGAAGCGGAGCGGATGACGCTGGAGTTCAAAGACGGCCAGCTGCTGCTCAAGCGTCACGCTGAAGGGCTCGAGAACCACATCCAGGAACTCGAAGAACGGCTCCATGAGCAGATGCCTCACATCGAGGAGGAGTTCACAGATCGCATGGCAGAGCTGGAGGACCGTCTCGAAGCGCTCGAGGACGCTCTGGATGAGCGGATGGAGAGTCTGAGCAGCTTGATCGAGCGTCTGATTGATCGTCTGGATCAAGATTAAATGAACAGTAGAAAACTTTCTGAAACCGGCAACTCATTTTCTATTGATCGGTTGAAACTATGGTTGGGCGTTTCCCAATCAGGAAACTGACCACGACGCCGGTTCTGCTTCTTGCAGAACCGTTCCCCGGCGGCTGCGCGATGAGACCCCGTGCAGCCGCCATTTCTTTTTTGGTATGCTGAGTGCGACCGACAAGACTGAATTGAGTGTTTGAATCATGCGTTCGGATCTGCGTGAACTTGAAACCAAACGATCGGTATGATTCAGATAAGATATCGGGACCGATGTATTGGTGAAATGACCCATGCGTTGGTGCGTTCATAGCATGGACGACCCAGATCTGGATGAAATCAGACGACCACAGAGGGAGCAGGAGGCTTCGCGATGACAGATGATTCTTCGACACCAACCAACGCATCCAATTCATCAAGCGATTCCCGATCGGGTGAAGAGATGATCGCGTATGTACGCGAGAGCTACGACCTGCTCCGCAACGAGATCGGGAAGGTCATCGTGGGTCAGGACGAGGTGATCGATCAGATCCTGATGGCGGTCTTCTCGCGTGGGCACGCGATGCTGGTGGGGGTGCCTGGGCTTGCGAAGACGCTGGTGATCTCGACGATCGCGAAGTCGATGGATCTCGGGTTCTCTCGGATCCAGTTCACTCCCGACCTGATGCCCAGCGATATTACTGGGACGGAAGTGATCGAGGAAGATAAATCAACGGGTCAGCGGTCACTCCGGTTTGTTCCCGGCCCGATTTTTTCGAGCGTGATTCTTGCGGATGAGATCAACCGGACGCCTCCCAAAACGCAAGCGGCGCTGCTCGAAGCGATGCAGGAGCGTCAGGTGACGGCGGGCGGGACCCGGCATGCACTCCCCGATCCGTTCTTTGTGCTCGCGACGCAGAACCCTCTGGAGCAGGAGGGGACCTACCCGCTCCCCGAAGCGCAGCTCGACCGGTTTATGTTCCAGATCCTGGTCCGGTACCCGACGGAGAGCGAGGAGCTTGAGGTGATCAAGCGGAGCGCGACGAAGGGGGAGACAAGCGTCGAAGCGGTGGTGGATGCTGACCGGATCCGCGAGGTGCAGAAGATCATCAAGCACACGCCGGTCCCTGAGCATGTGTGTCGGTACGCGCTCCGATTGGTGCGCTCGACGCGCGCCAACGAGGAGGGGTCGGTGCCGGACATGATCCGTGACTATGTGTCGTGGGGCGCGGGTCCACGCGCCAGCGAGGCGCTGGTGCACGCGGCCAAAGCGCACGCGATGCTTGTTGGGGATGGTCTGGTCACCGTTGAGACGATCCGCGCAGTGGCGCATCCGGTGCTCCGGCATCGAGTCGTGCTGAACTTCAATGCGCAGGCGGATCGGGTGACGCCTGAGACGGTGATCGACAGTTTGCTGGAGTCTGTTCCGATGGACGGGATGGACGCACAATCGCGTGATGCGATTCGCAGCGTCGTTGAGTAAGGCATCGTGAGCAGCGTCGTTTTTCTGCACGACAGGATTTTTTCACGAAATCCTCGCGGATCCAATCAATTTGGTTCCGGCGGAGGGGTCAATGTCGTATACTGGATCCGAATCTCTGAAATAAATCGGCACCGATCATAACTTCTTCTTAATCAATGAGTTTCACAGGATCCGGAGGTCAGCATGCTCTCGCAAACCGCTGAATACGCACTGCGTGCGACGATTTGCTTGTCATACAGTTCGGAGGGGTTGGTCTCGACTTCCGAACTCGCAGAAGTCACAAAAGTCCCGATGAACTACCTCGCGAAGGTGTTGCAGCTGCTCGCGAGAGCGGAACTGGTGACCGGCAGGCGTGGTGTTGGGGGCGGGTACCGGCTCCAGCGCAGTCCTGATGACATCAGCATGTTGGATGTCATCAACGCGATCGACCCGATCAATCGGATCACGGCGTGCCCGCTCGGGCTTGATAATCATGCTGGGGGATTGTGTCCGCTCCACAGGAAACTCGATGAGACGCGTCAGGTGCTGATCGATCAGTTTTCTGGAGTTTCGATGACCGACCTGCTTTCGGAGGTTGGAGCAAATCTGCCTCTGTGTGATGAGAAGATGACGGCTCGTGTCGAGTTGACGCTCGGCAAGCAGTGAGCGACGCGTATCTGGGTTCTGGAACACGTGCTGGATCAATGGAAGTTCATGCTTGGAGGGTCCCTGAACGGACCTTTTTTGCTGCGTTCTGGATACGATCGTGGTGATGAGTGAAGACACCACCCAAATAGAGACGAGCGAGCAGTCAGACCAGCAGGCCGAGACGGTTGATGTCCATCGGTTGGAACTCCAGCGGCGTGCGAATCGTGACGAGGTTGCGGCGTTGGGAATGCTGCCGTATGGACAGCGGACCGATGCGTTGATGACGCTCGAGGCCGCGTTCTTGATGTACGACGCGGACGCGGACGACACGAACAAGGCGTCGAATCAGGAGCGGAAAGCCGCGAAGCGTGAGCAGCCTGAGCTTGATGATGCGGAGCTTCCAGCGATTGTGGACGATCGTCCGCGTGTGAAGGTTGCGGGGCGTGTCGTGCTGGCGCGTGACAACGGGAAGCTGATCTGGTTGAACCTGCGTGATCATTCGCGTGATGTGTTCCAGATTGCGGTCTCGAAGCGTGATTGTGATGAGCAGGGGTTCGCGCTCGCGAAGAAACTGGATCTTGGTGACATTGTGATCGCTGAAGGACCATTGACGAAGACCAATACCGGCGAAGTCACCTGCTGGGCGGATTCGCTCGTTCCCGCGAGCAAGTGTCTGGTCCCACCTCCTGAGAAGCACGCTGGGTTGACGGATACAGAGCAGCGGTATCGTCAGCGGTACCTGGACATGTGGGTGAATCCGGAGACGACGCGTGTGTTCATGCTGCGCTCGAAGCTGATGCAGACACTGCGCCGCGTGCTTGATGGGCAGGGGTTTGTCGAGGTCGATACACCTGTGCTTCAAACACAGGCGGGTGGTGCCGCGGCTCGTCCGTTCTTTACACACATGAACGCGCTGGGGATTGATCTGTCGTTGCGGATCGCGCCTGAGTTGTATCTGAAAAGGCTCTTGGTTGGTGGGATGCCTCGTGTGTATGAGGTGAGCCGGAACTTCCGCAATGAAGGATTGGACAAGTCGCATAATCCGGAGTTCACGAGTCTGGAGTTGTACCAGGCGTTCGGGAACTACGAGACGATGCGTGAGATCGCGGAGGGGTTGATCCGCGAGATGGCGCTGCTCGCTTCGGAAGACTCGGATGGTGATGCTGCGAAGATGCCGTTCGGGGATCTGGAGATTGATTACGCGAGCGACTTTGCTCGGGTTACTTATCGTGAGTTGTTCAAGGATGCGCTCGGATTCGAGATCGACGATCTTGATCGGGCACGCGATGAAGCGACCAAGCGTGGGTTCAAAACCAAGAGCGAGGACGGGACACCGATCGCGGACATCTTCATTGTCAACGAACTGTTCGAGGAGGTCGCGGAAGCGAAGATCGATCCGAGCAAGCCGACCTTTGTGCTGGATTATCCCGCGGCGTTGTCGCCGCTGACACGACCGAAAGCGGACACGATGAACGACCCGATCCCGCTCGCGGAGCGCTGGGA
The DNA here is from genome assembly GCA_017640485.1 of Phycisphaerales bacterium. Taxonomy (GTDB): domain Bacteria; phylum Planctomycetota; class Phycisphaerae; order Phycisphaerales; family UBA1924; genus UBA1924. The sequence continues at coordinate 21,573 of JAEPQP010000001.1, forward strand.
CCTGTTTATTGGTGGGATGGAGATCGGTCCTGCGTACACCGAACTCAACGATCCGGACATCCAGGAAGCGAAGTTCCGCGAGCAACTCGCGGGTGTGGATGATGAGGAATCAACCTTCCGCAACTTCGACGAGGACTTCATCAACGCGCTGAAGGTCGGGATGCCCCCGGCGGGCGGGCTGGGTCTTGGGATCGATCGTCTGGTGATGCTGATGAGCAACTCGCGGACGATCCGCGATGTGCTCCCGTTCCCGATGATGCGCCCGGTCGGGAACTCTTAAGAAACTGAGCGTGACTCATCAAAAAACAACACCCGGCGTTGGCCGGGTGCTGCTGGATTTGAATGAGCTCAAGGATAAATCAGTCGTCCTTGTTCTTGTTTTCTTCTTCGAGCTGTGCTTTGCGCTTCGCTTCTTCTTCAGCAAGTTTCTTGTCGTACGCGGCGGCGGCCTCACGGGTGTCGATCTTGCGGCCGTCGGCGTAGGTGATGGTGCCCTGCATCGCTTTGGAGTTGGAGATATCCACCTTGCGATCGTGCATGACATTGATGCGCTTGATCGCTGGGGAGATGTCCGGGTTTTTGCGGTTGTTCCTCATCGCGGTCAGGATCGTGATGCCTTCTTCGACATCGAGCTTGCGGAACGCGGCGTCGAACTCTTCGAGTTCAGCGGTCTGCTTTTCAGGGTCCTCGTTGAGCGGACGCTGGAGCTTTGCGACTTCCATCGCGGCTGAGGAGGTGAGTCCGGTTTGCTCGACGAGGTCCGCGATCTGTGTTGAAGTTTCGGCGATCATCGCGTTGTACGCTTGGATCGGTTCGTGGATCGAATCCAAGAGGACGAAACGCATGACCTCGCTCAAGGGATCCTCGGCTTCGAACTGGATCTCGGCGGTCACGGCTTGCTTGTACTCGTTGACGATGTGCTCGTTCATTCCGCCTTGGGTCCGGGTCAGGATGCCGCGGTTGAGGAGTTCAGCGGAGAGGGTGGTGCGTCCGACGAGTGGTTTGATCATCTCGGCGGTCTGCGCCATGTTCTGGATGTCGTTGAGGTTGATGGTTTCGATGCGACCATCGGAGGCCATCCAGAAGAGGTCGAGGTTATCGATGACGATGCGTTCGAAGCGTGCGCGTCGGCCGTAGAGGACAGGCATGATCGCGCGGACGGATTTATCACCGACCGTTGGGTTTGAGCGCAGTGCAAGGATGTCTGGGAGCTCGGTCAGACGGACGATCTTGCCGTTCTCGTCTTTGGTGATGAGCTTTGGGTAGGGGGTGTTTGTTGGGAGTGACGCGGTGTTGGGGTTCCCGGAGCTGCTCCCGTTGCTTTTGGGCATAGGGACACGCTGCGGGGCTTTGATCGGGGACTCTTGCGACTCCGGTGCTTTTTCCGCGGCTTGGTCTTTCTTCTCAGGCTCCGACGCCATTTGCGCGAGCGTCGTGGTGCTCATGAGTCCTGCGGCGAGTCCTGCGAGCAGGAGATAACGGTGTGTATTGAGTTTCATAAGTCAGATCCTCCCGAATCCTTCAAGTGTTTGTGCATGCATTGACGGGTTGCCGCGGAGCAGGACCCCGATCCTACCACTTACCATCCCTGGCCGAGTTGAACACATATCGGCGTGCCGAGGGGTATGCTTCATCCCAAGGCGGGGCTCACGCAGCCAAACGCTCTTGGGCACCAATTATGACGCGCCTGGGGTAAAAAACAGTCTATTTCGGGCTTTTTCATCCCAAGAGCCAGATAATTCCCGGACGATCCACCCCAATCCACGCGAGAACGACCATGAAGACTCCCGAATCAATCCAGCCGACCTCTGAGCTCGCGGGTCTGATCGCTGATGCTTCGCTCCTGCGCGGGGAGTTCACGCTCCGGAGCGGACGCACGAGCAGCTACTACCTTGATAAGTACAAGTTCTCGACGAAGCCTGAGATTTTGACCAAGCTCGGCTCGATGTTCGCAGCGCGGATCGCGGAGGTTGAATCCGAGTTCGGATCAGTCACCCGGCTCGCTGGAGCGGAACTCGGAGGGATCCCGCTCGTGACGATCGCGGCGATGGAGACCGGGAAGCCCGCGATCTTTGTGCGCAACGCGAAGAAAGAGTACGGCACGGCGAAGCAGGTCGAGGGGGAAGTCAACGAGGGCGATGTCGTCGTCTTCGTCGAAGATGTTGCGACGACCGGCGGGCAGGCGCTGGAAGCGGTCGAGATCCTGAAGTCACTTGGCGCGAAGGTCCCCGCGATTATCAGTGTGATCGATCGTCAGGAGGGGGCGCGAGAGAACATCGAGGGCGCGGGGGTCGCGTTCCACGCGCTCTTTACCAAGCGTGATCTCGGGGTTGAAGACTGAGCGAGTCGATCGGGGAATCGGATTAGTCGCGGCTTGCGAGTTCTTCTTCCATCCGCTGTGCTTCCTCGGCTTGGACCTCATACCGATCTCGGTTCGAGCGGTGATCCATGAGGAAGTGGACCTTCTGAGTGAGTTCTTTGCCTGCGACTTGGGTGAGTGCTTTGCGGGCTTGTCCCAGGTGCGTGCGACGCGAGACATGGCAGATGACCATGTGCTCGCACTGCGCGACTTTGAGCCATTCTGCGATGTCGTTGACATGCATGTGCATCCCGACCTTGGCGCGCTGCTCGTGATCTTTGTCGAAGAAGGTGCACTCGGTGATGATGATCTGCGCGTTCATCACATCCTCGCGCAGCAGGTGCGGGCCTGGGAGTGTGTCTCCGGTGTACGCGATGAGCGGGACCTCGAAGTGGTTGACGATCTCTTCACCGCGTTGGCGGAGTTCTTTGATCTTCTCTTGTGGGAGCCCGTTGAGTTCGGGTTTGAGCTTGGTGCGCTTCTCGACGATCGTGTATCCCGATGACGGGCAGGTGTGTTCTGTCGGGAATGGGCGGAGGTAGATGTTGTTTTTGATCTGGAGTTCATCGCCTTCGTCGAGCGCGATGAGTTCGTAGGGGGTTTTTTGTCGTTCGAGTGATTGGAAGCCGTCCATCATGGCTCGGACATCAGATTCGATGCGTTTGTCGCAGACGATGGTCCCTGGTCCCATGCCTTGGAAGTTTCGCTGGGAGCACCAGTACGCGAGTCCTCCGATGTGGTCCATGTGGCCGTGGGAGAGGACGCAGTACTTGGGCGCGAGGTGGGCGCGGTAGGGTTTGCCCATATCGAAACAGATGTCCATTTCGGGGATGGAGATCGCGGTCGCTTCGCCGGCGACGGAGTAGCCTTGGACGCGGAAGGGTGGGAGGTAGAGGAAGCCGAGGGAGCCTTCACGAGGCGGTGGACGCGGGATCATGTCGAAATCTCCAGAGACCCGAGCTTTGGCGCGGGTGGAAACAGGGGTTGGTGCCCGCGGATGAGCGGGTAGTTATGTAGTTTAGGCGGGAGACTTCCACTCCATCCCGTGGTGTTGGCCGCATTCTGGGCAAATTGGTGTTGTGAGACCCTTGGTTGAGTATTTGCAGTTCACACACTGTCCCCTAGTCTTATGAGGTGTTGGGAGGAAGAACCATCTGATTTCTTTATATGCGGACGGCGCGAGTTTGATGGCGTACCAGATCAATAAGGAATGAACGAGTAGTTTAAAAAGAAGGCTGAGTGGATGAACCGTTGGTAGAGCAAATGATGTCAATCGAAAACCAATTGTGCTTACCATCTCTAGGTACATGGATGAGTCAACGGTTGTGTATTCACCTCGTGTACCTATTCGAGCAGAGAATCCAATGAAGTCTCGTTTACGATCAGAAATCGAGATTAATGAGAGCATGTCGAAGAGGCTTTTCCTTTCATACCAATCGATTTCTGCAATGTAGATGCTTTCGGAATCTTCGGATTGAGGATGAGTTGATCTGAGGAAATCTGATTTGGTCGCGATGGCAAATCCATCTGCGGTTCGATTGAGGTAAAACACTGAGATGTATCGGTGTTCAGAACCTACAACTCCCGTTACAACAGTTCCGCGACTGGAGAGGTATCTGTCCTTGGGGACAGCTATATAGAAAGCCATTTGAAGAATGAATACGAACAATAGATATATTGCAAGTGTTGTCCACAAATGTCGTGGCTGTCGACCCATAAGGCACTGTACGCAAGCCACTATTGCTCTGATCCCTGGCACACCATCACCGCATGACTCAGATCACTGATTTAGATGCAAATCAATCCATCGCCCCTTAGGTAGTTGGTATGCGCACCTAGGCAGATCCAGTGGGTGGGATATGGTGATGGCCGCACTCTGGGCACTGTTTCGTTTCAAGACCTTTGCACGAATAGCCACATCGAATACACAAGCCGGTCTTCAGATAGCGATTCCATTTTCCTTGTCTTCGAATGGCAGTCTCGATGTTGCAAATGAAGCGTATTACGCAAGCGAACAGGTACGATATGAGAGCGAGGATGCTCAATCGAATGCACGATTTTGCAGTGAGCTGCAGTGAGAATCGAGTTTGTGCTGGTTGGCCTGGACGATGTTTGGCCATATTGGGATCAGCGTTTGCGAACTGAATCAATGCTTGATGGACTTGTTTCTGTTGAGATTTTGTCAAAGTCTGATCGACGGGGTAGATTCCATATCCGGGGGCGAATGCTGACTCTGTAAGATACAACTCAAGCAGACCTTCAACAGGTCCTGGCTCAATGTCGGGTTCATAGATCACCCTTGCGAATGCAAATTCAGATCCGTTTACACTGCGTTCTTGAAAGTACTGTTGCCCATGAAGAACCGTCACTGAGTTTCCTTCATCAACAAAGTACACCCATGTGTAATTGCTTCTGTATCCAAACTGAAGTGAAAGAAGAATACTGGATAATCCGAGGAAAAAGAGTACCCAAGTTATCCTGAACGATCGTTTACTCATCAATCACTATACGAATCCAGTTGGATCCTGATCCGATCTAATCGCATATCATCACCGCATGACTGAAACCCCCTCCACTGACACTCCAGACTCCAAGCAATCCATCGGCGCGATCATCTCGCGGCTCGGTCCCGCGGCGTATCTTGGGATCGTGTGGACGATCCTCCCGGCACTCGCAGGGATTGTGCTGCTCAAGAATCGGAAGGACGCGTCCGAGTTTCTCAACTCGTTCAGCAATGAAGACGGCACGGGGATGATGACCAGTGTCCTGATCTTCGTCGGGCTCTTTATGCTCACGGCTGGGATCGGTCTGCTCCCGACCTACGCGCAAGCAATCATCGCGGGGTATGTGTTTGGGATCGCGTGGGGGTTCCCGGCGGCGCTGATCGGGATTACCGGAGCTGCGGTGATCGGGTATGTGATCGCGCTCACGGTTGCTCGCAAGCGGGTCGAGAGTGAGATCCACAAGCACGCGAAAGCGGAGATCGTGCGCGACGCGTTTGTGCGGCACAGCTTCATGCGGGCGATGGGGATCCTGGTGTTGCTGCGGATTTCGCCGTCGTCGCCGTTCTCGATTATGAATGGGTTGATGGCGGTGTCCGGCGTTCGGATCATGCCGTATGTGATCGCGACAATGGTGGGGATGGCACCGCGGACCTACGCGGCGGTATGGATCGGAAACTCGGTGACCAACTGGGACGAGTACGACAAGCCGACCTGGCTGGTGGTTTCGGGGATCGTGCTGATGATCGCGGTGTTGGTCGTGCTGGGTCAGATGGCGAACAAAGCGATCGAAAAGGCGATGGGGAGCGGCGGGGAATCGGGGGCTGATCCTGAATTGCGTGAAGAGTCAGATTCTGCCGCAAACGGTTGAGAATCATCGGTTTGAGTGGTCTACGATCCGGTGTATGTCTGTTATTGAAACCGAGTCTCAACTAGATTCAAGTCTTCAGTCCGATGTTGCTCCGTCTCGAACGGTTGCGCTGGATCTGCATGTCGAGCAGGATCCGATCGGGTGCGAGGGCGAGGAGTGCTCGGGCTGCGACGGGTGTACCGGCCCGGCGTCGTTTGCCAATGCGGCGACCTGCGCGATGGTGGGGGCTTCGACCAAAACCGACAAACCCAAGTCGCTCAAGGCTCGGCTCACGATCCAGATGTTCTACTGGAGCATCACAGGGATCGCGGCGGTGGTTTCGCTCCCGGCTCTTGTGCCTGTGATGAGCGAAGCGATGCGCGAGTGGGTGCGGATCAATATCCTCACAAGCAGCGTCGGACCGGCGCTCGCGTGGGGATTGTGCGCCGCGTTCGCGATCGGGTTTGTCAGCAAGATGGGACGCGATCGGATCAACGGCGGGTGCGCGATGCTGCGTCGTCTGGGTCCGGCGACGATCCTCGGCGTCGCGTGGTCCACGCTCCCGAGTTTCGCGGGCGTCATGCTGGTCTTGAACATGGAACCGATCCGCTTGGTTCTGGTGGGTGACTCAGGATCCACAACTCAGCTCTTGATGGGACTGGGGATCTACACCTGCTGCTTTATTGTGCTCGCGGGATTGGGATGCTTGCCGACCGTGTCGCAGGCGATCCTCGCGGGCTACGCGTTCGGGGTCGGGCTCGGGCTTCCCGCGGCATTGATCGGATTCGGCGGCGCATCACTGATCGGATACGAGCTTGTTCAGCGATTGGCGCGCAAGCGTGTTGAGCAGGAGTTGAACCGATCGCCGAGGACAACGATGATCCGTGATGCGTTGCTCACAGCAAGCACGCGACGAGCGATCCTGATCGTTACGCTGCTGCGTGCGTCTCCCAGTGCGCCGTTTGCGCTGACGAACCTCGTTCTTGGATGTCTGGGTGTATCTCGATGGGTTTTCTTTGTCGGGACTGTGCTGGGGATGCTCCCCAGAACGCTCGCGGCGGTGCTGATCGGGGTGTCGTTTACCGGATGGAACGGCGGGTTTGATCAACCGCGCTGGGTCGTCATCGCGGGGATGATCGCGACGATCGCGGCGCTGGTGGTCATTAGCAAGGTCGCGGCTTCGACGCTGCTGAAAGTCTCGAAGCCGAGCACGCGGAGCGGGACCCAGCTCGCGGCGGCTTGATGCTGTTCGTATCTTTATGCGAACGGATCTTTGAGCAGATTGATGAGCAGGATCATGAATCCAACGAGTGATGCGTTGTGGATGAAGTGCGCCGTGATGCACGGGATGATCGAATCGCGCCACTGACGCATGAACGCAAACATGAATCCGAGCGCGATCAGCGGTGCGACCATGAGCGGGCCGTAGGAGTGCATGTACGCGAAGAGGAGCGCGGTGATGAACGCGGTTGCGACCCAGTGGACTCTGGAGTTGATGTGGCGATGGAGCGCGCCCCGGAAGATGAGTTCCTCGGCGATCGGCGCCCAGACGGTCGCGAGCGAGAAGACGAGGATGATGAGGATCGGGCCGCTGTCGCTGATGAGATCGAAGACCGGGTTGGTCATAGGCTGAGTTGGTTGGGCGCCTCCTGAAGAGAGTGCGGATTGAACAAGGATCAGCACGAGCGTGACGAGCACGCCGAAGAGGTACACCGGGATGCTCGCGATGTAGGTGATGAAGCCGCAGGCGATCTCTTTGAGGATTCCCTCTCCAGAGTGGAGACCGATCGCTCGGCGCCATATGGATGCACGCATGCCTCGGAGGATTGCCCATGCCGGGGTGAAGATGAGGATCCACTGGAGTGGGAGCGAGAGGATCCCCAGCGCGGGATTGACCTTCTCGCTCAGGATAAAGAGACCGATCGAGAGGACCGCGAATCCCGCGAGGAACAGCGCGTAGGTTTCGAGGAAGACCGAACCGCCTGCGGGGGGTGCTTTGAATCGGAGTTTGAGCTTGCCGGTCGAGAGGTTGATGATCCCGATCAGCAGGAGGACGAGTCCAGCGAAAAATCCGACGACGATCACGGTGAAGAAGAGGAGGAGCAGCGCCGCGATCCATCCGAATCCTGTGACGATTGGTTGGCGCGCGGGGTCGTTCGCATCGAGCCCGTGTGTGGTCGCGGCTCGTCCCAGCACGCCGTAGCGCGCGATGAGTTGGTCGTTCATCTGATCGGAGATCGAGTCTCGGCCGTTGGTGTAGATGGATTCGAGCGCGTCGAGTTCAGCGAGGATGAGTTCTTGGTTGATTGCGTCGTACTCAGAGAGGGGTTCTGCTTCTGTCTCTCTATTGGGGTCGGGTGTGTCGGTGAGTTCGATGCGGAGGGCGTTGATTCGGTCGAGTGTTTGGTCGCTGGATTCGTAGACGCCGCTCATGATGATGGTGCGGACCTGGTCATCAGGGGTGTACGCGATGTCGAACTGGCTCATCACCATCTGGGTGTAGTCGGTGGGCTGGGAATCGAAGAGGGTGTGTCCACGCAGGAAGATCCGAGCGGGGAGGTCGATTTGTCCGAATCGTCCCGGCGCGGGGGAGTCGGCGGATAGGAGGACTACGGCCGGGGATTCTCCGATCACTTTGTACTGCGTGGATTCTGGGAGGTTCTGCCAGAGGATGATGCCGGATGCGAAGACGATCGCAAGGATCAGTGCGATCAAACGCGAGAACGGTGTGCCTGGATCGGGGTAGGGGGATGGATCAAGGTGAGATTCGGAATCTGGTTGGTGTTCAGGTGGCGTGTGTTGATCAATCTCGTGGGGCTGCTCGTTCATGGTGGATTCATCGGGTCATTGGGGTGTTTGGCGCAATATGTTTGGACGATCTGTCGGAGAACGTGGTGTTCTTGTAAATTGAGGTGAGTTGGGGTTGTCTGGATTGATTTGATGATTCGAGGAGCCTAATTTCTTGGTCCCCAGCGGTTTGTCTGCTGGGCACATTGTACAAGCATGCCGTCTGAGAGATCGGATGGCCCGCCCTGCCCGGTAGGCAGCGTACCAAGCACCCCACGCGGATGCTCGTTCTTCGGCTCGGATCTGAGACGATTGAACTGCTCGCACCCGCAGTCCGGACTGTATCAGTGTCCGATTTAGGAGACCACGATGGGAAGCAAACCAACACGCCACCACCTGCGTCGCGAAACATTCATGGCCAAGAACGGCGAGGTCGCGAAGCAATGGCGCATCGTCGATGCGTCGGGACAATCACTCGGACGCATGGCCTCCGATATCGCGACTGTCCTGATGGGCAAGCATCGTCCAGAGTACACCCCGCATGTTGACTGTGGTGACTTCGTCATCGTCATCAACGCGGGCAAGGTCGCGATGAGCGGCAACAAGGCCGATCAGAAAATGCGCCTGACCTACTCCGGATACCCCGGCGGACAGTCGGCTGAGTCCTACGGCACACTCCGTGATCGTCGCTCGGACATCCTCGTCTCAGAAGCGGTTCGTCGCATGCTTCCAAAGAACCGTCTCGGTCGTCAGATGCTCAAGAAGCTCAAGGTCTACGACGGAGCGGAGCACCCGCACGCGGGCGTGAACCCGATCGAACTCTAAAGCAAAGAACACCAGCCGTCCAAAGCGGGCTCGGGTGTGCCGAGTCCAGCGGATGCGGACGGATACGAAAAGGATAGTGAACACATGGCTGGATACGAAACCACCATCACCAACCCAGACCTCGCCGGCGAGACTGTCGCTGATACTGGTCACGAAGAAGTTCAAACCCGGGTTCTCCCTGATCCCAAGCCGGCTGATAAGCACGGCTGGTGGTGGGGGACCGGTCGCCGCAAGCGTGCGGTCGCTCGCGTTCGTTTCCGTCCTGCGAAGGAAGAGGGCAAGGGCAGCGTCCAGATCCAGGTCGCTCGCAAGCAGTTCAAGACGGTCGAGGAGTACTTCTCCGAAATGCGTGATCGCAGCGATGCAATCGCTCCGCTGACACTGACTGAGACCAACGGCAAGCTCGACATCTTCGTCCGCTGTCACGGCGGCGGGTATATGGGTCAAGCTCAAGCGATCCGTCTTGGAATCGCTCGGGCGCTCGTCGGGTACGATCCGAACTTCGAGCCTGCGCTGCGTGAAGCGGGATACCTGACCCGCGACGCTCGTAAGGTCGAACGCAAGAAGTACGGCCAGCCTGGTGCTCGTCGTCGCTTCCAGTTCTCGAAGCGTTAATCGATTCATTCGATCAATACAGATTCACGAACAGCAGCCCGGCATTGTCGGGCTGCTTTTTCTATAGTGGTGCATGGCTTCTCACAGACGATCCAGCAAACCCCGGCGCGATCCGTTCGTGCTCGGCATCATCGGCGCGATGATCGGATCAGTCGTGCTCTGTCTGGTCATGCTTTGGCAGATCGGGAAGCTGGATCATCGGCCGCAGTGGTGGAGCGTGCTCGAGAATAACCCGGGGCATACAGAGCAGGTCGGGATCGAGCTCGAGAATCGGATCACCAGTGCGCTCACGCGCGTGCGGAGTGATGAGGAGCGGGACTGGGTCGCCGCGATCGATCAGGATCAACTCAACAGCTGGCTCACGCATCGGCTCCGCGAAACGATCAGTTCGTTTGATCAGGATGCTGAGGTTGATCGGCTTGGGGATATCCGTGTGAAGCTCGATCCGAGCGGGATTACGGCGGGGGCGCAGATCAGACACACGCACGGCTCAACGATCGTGTGGTCGATCTTTGACATCGGCACGGATACTCAGGGAAGATTCGTGATCCGGACCCGTGCCGTGTATGTCGGCGGAACCCGTGTTCCCTCTCGGCTCGCGGCGCGATACCTCACGAGCGAGAGGCTCGGGAGGGCGTCGGTGGATCTTGGTGATGGACGGCGCGTCCGCATCCGCGCGATCCGTCCGGGTGAGCATCGTCTTGAGCTGGCGCTGCGGACCGAGCTTGCTGAGTAGTTAATCGGACCACTTGTTGACCAGTCTACGAGCCGTCGGCGTTTGGATCGTCCGGATCGTGTCGGCGTTGGCGCTGAACGCGGCTTGGAAGTTCTCATCGCGCTTGAGCGTGTGGTTAATGGATTCGACGATTGAGCGCGTGCCTTGCGTGAGTGATCGCGATCGGAGCATGGTTGCGATCAATGCGGCGCCCAGAACGAGCGGCGCTTGGATCGGCGCGGGGACATACGGCGAGACAGCATCGGCGGCGATCGTTAGCGGATCACTGGGATTCGTAGCGCTCTCAATGACTTGATCCGCATGAAGGATCGACGTTTGGACGACGGCGAGCTTCGCGTTGATCTGCGCGATGAGCGCATCGAGCGCGTCGGCTTGATCTGAACCATCAGGGATGGACTCGCGCATGAGCGTGAGTTCGTCGAGCTGGGTATCGAGATCGGACTCGATTGCTGATGCTTGATCTCGGATCCTGCTCAGCTGATCGATGGATTGACCGATCGGGGCGCAGCCTTCGATGAGCACGAGGACGGTGAGGGTGATGATCAGTATCTTGGTGTTCCACATGGTGTTTTCTCCGCGCTCTGTGTGCGTGCGCGCGGCGACCGAGCACGATGAGGCCGCGTGCTGCGGGGTGGAAACTCTGTGTGGGGGATTGAATTGTACTCGATGATGTGCGGAGTGTTCAGCAGATTCGCTCTGGTTGCGTGATCAAAGGCGCACGGAACTGGTCATTGCGTGTTGATGATCGCTTCAGCGAGTGTGTGGGCGAGTGCATGACCGGATTTGTGCGCTTCGATTTGAGCAATGATTGGCGATCCGAGCAGCGCGATATCTCCGATGAGGTCGAGGAGTTTGTGATGGGCGCATTCGTGCGGATCGCGGAGTGTATTGTCGATCGGGCCGTTGGGACCCAGCACGAGCATATCGGTGAAGTCGAGGTGTTTAAAGAGCCCGGCGCTGGCGAGCGCCTCGGCTTCGTGATCCAGACAGAAGGTGCGGGCGCGTGCGACTCGGTGCGTGTAGTCCTCAGGATCGTTGTTCCAATGGACTGTGGCGCTGGTGATCGGGGAGTCGCTTCCATAGTCGATGGTGTATTGGTATGAAGGTGTGTCGGAGGGGGTTGCGGTGATCCAGGAGTCGTTGTGCTCGACGCGGATTGGTTTGGTCAGTCTGATGGGTTCAATGGAGGCGTCTTGTGATTCGATGCCGACCTTACGGATCGCGTTGGTGAAGAGGAGTGCAGAACCATCGAAGATTGGGAGTTCGTGGTGGTCGAGCTCGACGCGTGCGTTGGTGATTCCGAGTCCGGCGAATGCGGAGAGGATGTGTTCGACGAGCCAGATGGTGGTGGATCCATTGGTCAGGGCGCTGCATCTCGGGGGGATGGACGCGAAGACTGGGTGGACCGGTTCTCGGCTGATGGAGTCGGGATGGACGCGGATCTCGGAGTTGTTGTGGATGAAGATGATCCCGGTGTTTGTGTCTGCGGGATGGAGCGTGCAGCGGGAGGGGGTCGCTGTGAACAGCGCGGTGCCTTGGAGGGTCGCGGGCGCTTTGAGGGTGCGCTGATTATGCATCGTGTTGGTTGTTGTGCTGCTGCGCTGCTTCGAGTTTTTTGAGTCGCTTCTCGACTTGTCGGGAGAAGGTGCTGAGTTCGCGGAAGGACGCGTAGTTGAGCAGCGCTTGTCGTGCGGGCATGCCTGGAATACCAGCGTAGGTTTCTCCGTCGGGGACGGAGTCGAGGATGACCGCTCCCCCGGCGACTCGTGCGTGTTTGCCGACGCTGGATTGGTCGTTGAGGACGACGGCGCCTCCGATCATCGCGAAGTCACCGATGGTCACGGATCCGCCGAGCGTTGTTCGGCCGCAGATGAGGGTGTCGGTTCCGATGACGCAGTTGTGCGCGACATGAACCTGGTTGTCGATCTTGGTCCGATCGCCGATGGTGGTCGCGCCGAGTTTGGCGCGATCGACGGTGACGCACGCGCCCATCTCGACATCGTTTCCGATCTCGACGATCCCGATCTGCGGAACTTTGATCGCGGGTCGGTCGTCTGTCGGTGGGAGGAACCCGAACCCATCGGTGCCGACGACGCAGTTGGCGCCGAAGTGGCATCGGTCTCCGACGCTGCAGCGGTCCTCGATGACGACCCCCGGCTCGAGGATGGTCTGTTGTCCGATCGACGCGTTGGCGCCGATGGTGACATTGGGCATCAGCACGGCTCGGGCGCCGATGGATGCGCGGGCGCCGATCGAGCATCCGGGGCCGATCGCGGCGGTGGGGTCGATCGTTGCGGTCGGATCGATGACTGCTGAAGGATGGATCCCGGCGGGTGGACGCTTACGCTTTGGGTTCACGGCGTTGAGGATCATGACGAGCGCCTCGTCGGCGTCTTTGACGATGATCAGGGCGCGGGTGTCGGGGTCGTGTCCCGGGACATCGATGCCTTGGCTGACGAGTGCGACTCTGCATTTGGAGTCTGGCCAGTGTGTTGCGAAGTTCTGGGAGCGGATGAAGGTGAGTGTTTCAGGGCAGCCGTCTTCGATGGACCCGATGTTGCTGAGCGGGAGATCCGGGTTCCCGATGAGCTGGGCCTCGAGCAGATCCGCGAGATCTTGTGCGCGGATCGGGAGTGATAGCGTGTGGTCCTCACTGCTCTGGGTCACGGTTTCAGTGTTGTGTGCGGTCATTGAACTCATCGGATCTCTGAAGAACTGTGCGGCGCGGGAATCGAACTGATGTTGATCAGTTGGGTGATTACGGGGCGCTGTACTCGTTGTTCATCAGCGTGATGACCTGCTGGGTGATGTCGATCGAGTCGTGACGGTAGATCAGGCTCTTGGTGATGATCGCGCGGACAACATCTTGGTTGGGGGAGTCGGCGGGGACTTCGAAGGAGGTGTCGTCGAAGAGGACGATGTCGTATCCCTCACGCTCGGCGATGTTCTGGATCGCGGTTTCGATTTTCACGAAGAGCTTCTGCATGACGGTGCCGTTGTCGATCGAGACGATCTGGGAGAGGACATCGCGGCGGGTCTTGGCGAGGGCTTGCATCTCGATGCCTTCTTGCATCTTCTCACGGTGCTCGTCTGATCCTTGCTTGAGCATCTGGATGTCGGCGTCGAGTGCTTCGAGTTGCTTGAGGACTTCGTTGAGTTGTTCTTGGCGTGCTTCGGTGCGGGCTTCGAGCTCGGCTTTGAGGACATCGCGTTCGTTGAGTCCTTCGATGACGCTCATGATGTCCACGGTCGCGATCGCGGTTGGCTGCGCGGGCGGGCGCGAGGAGGATGCACCGGCGGTCCACGCGAGGAGCGCGGTGATGAGGATCGAAGCGATCGAGAGGGTGGTGATGGTGCGGGTCTTGGTGTGCATCGGTGTGTTCTCCGTTTGCAGAGCGTTTCTGATCTGTGTGATGTATGAATAATGATATACCGCGATCGGCGCGGCGGGTTGACGCTGCGTGCGTGCTTATTCGCTTGTTTTCTGGGTTAGTTGAACGGGAGATCGACAGAGAAGGTGAATAGACGGGATTTGTCGGTGTCTTCTTTGACGATCGGGAAACCGAAGTCGAACGCGAGCGGCGCTGGTGAGAGCGCTGGCATGAAGATGCGGAACCCGAAACCAACCGAGACGCGGTAGTCGTCGAATCCTGGATCGAAGGAGACGGTTCCTGAATCGACGAAGCCGACGATGGAGAGGATGTCTTCGTAGATGGGTTGCTGGACTTCGGCGCCGAGGAAGAAGAGGTAGGTGCCCCCGACCGGGTCATCGGATGGGAGCCCGTTGTCGTTGCGGATACCTTTGGGTGAGATGGTGCGGAACTCGAAACCTCGGAAGTCTTGGCCGCCGGAGTAGAAGCGTTCGTAGGTTGGGGTGTCGTCGCGTCCCTGCGGGATGTACCCGATCTCGGTGCTGAGTTTGAGGATGGTTGATCGGTTGAGATAGTCTTCGCGGATCGGGACGAAGGTGTTGTGCTTGACGCGGAATGGGGTGTAGGTGAAGTCGCCCCCGACTTGCTCGACGGCGATTGAAGACTTGGAGCCCTTGGTCGGGCGGACATTGGAGTCGAGTGTTGTGCGGACGAGCGAGGCGCTGAGTCCGACGAGGGTTGTTTCGTCGGAGACTCTGAAGATGTCGACTGGGCGCGAGGGCTCGATGTCTCCGAGTTCGATCTGGTTGTAGCGGAAGTTGAGTCCGCCGGTCCATCGTGTCCCGAAGCGTCGTCCGAGTCCGAGGGTGATGCCGGCGCGTTGTTCGTCGAACTCGTCGAAGTCGCGTCTGCGGAAGAAGGCACTCGCGGAACCGGAGTACTTGGATTCCATGAGGTAGGGTTCGGTGAGTGAGATCCGGTAGGTCTGGACCTCGTTGCCGGGGAGGGCTTCGATCTGGAAGGTTTGTCCGCCGCCACGGAAGGCGCGTCCTGCGAAGAACTCTCCGAACGAGTCGGGAGTATCACGGATATCGAAGTTGCGCTGGGTGATCGCGATGCGTCCGATGACACCCGAGTCTGAAGACACGGCTCCGCCGAGGTCGAAGCTGCCTGTGTTGGTTTCTTCGATCTCGATGAGCACATCGCGGAAGGTTGATTTGTCTGGAGGGGTGAGTGTCAGAGAAATCGGATCGAGCGGCGCGATGTCTGAGCCATCGGTAGGTGAGGATTCATTCCCTTCGTCGTCGATCGTGATGGTGCGCGATCTACGTGCTCGTGGTACGAACTCGTCGTCCCAGACTTCTGCGAAGAACTCGACCCCGGATTCTTGAGGGGTGACCTTCGCGCCCGTGCGGTCGTTGAAGAGTCGGAGGAACTGGAGCCGCTTCTTGCTGCGCTCCATCGCAGTCGAGTCGAGCGGGCGCGTTGGTTTGAGTTCGATCTGTCTGCGGATGACTTCTTGGCGCGTCAGGTCGTTGCCTTGGATGATGACTTCGCCAACGCGTGAGCGTTCTCCTTCGGAGATCGCGACGACGAGATCAACGAGCGGTTCGTTCTCGTCGCGCCGTTCGAGTCGTTCAACGACGGCGTCGATGTATCCCATCTGGCCGTAGGCATCACGGATGATCTTGATGGATTCGTCGAGGTCTTTGAGCGAGTAGACATCACCCGGCTTGATGGTCATGAGTCCCGCGATCTGTGGGCGTGCGAAGATTGGTTCGGAGCCTTCAGGGGTCGCGATATCGACCTGGACCTCACGCATCGTGTAGAGCGGTCCCTCTTCGATGAGGTAGGTGATGATCGCTTCGCGTCCGTTGGGCGCGGGCTGGATCAAGCGGTCGGCGCGGATGTCGAGGTAGCCACGATCGCGGTAGAAGGTGATGAGTTTCGCGATGTCCACATCGAGGACGGTGTCGTCGAGTTGTCCTCGGCGGAAGATGTTAGCTTTTTTCGTTTTGATCTCTCGACGGAGTTTCTTGTTCTCGAAGGCTTCGTTTCCGCTGAAGCGGATGCCGGTGACTTTGAGTCGGTTGCCTTCGAGGACGCGGAAGATCACGAGTCCGGTGTCGGCGAGCTCTTCTTCGTCGATGTTGACGCGGACATAGTAATAGCCCTTGTTCCGGTACAACTCTTCGATGCGTCGTGCGGAGCGGTCGATCTGGAATCGGTCGATCGGGGTTCCTGAGATGACATCGATCACGCCTCGGATTTCGGCGTCGTTGATTTCGGTGTTCCCGGTGACCTGCACATCGATGACCTGCATGCGTTCGAGGAGATCGAATGCGATATCAACGGATCCGTCGTCCGTGAGTCCGGCGTAGATCTCGACGCGTTGGAAGAGTCCGAGTCGGTTGAGTTGGCGGATATCGTCGCGGACCCGGTCGGCGTCAAAGATCGAGCCTTGGGTGGATCGGATGATGTTGATCGCTTGCTGCTTTGCTTCGGGACTCAGCGGGGTACGGTCTCCCTCGGCGGTGATGGAGCCTCGGACCTGGACACTCGCGATCGGGCGATTCTCGTAGATCTCGATATCGGAGGCGATGCTCGGGTTGGTCTGGGTGTCTGAAGTCGGCTGCGCCGATGCGATCGGGGTGGACCATCCGAGTGTGCATCCACAGAGGATGGTGAGCATCGCGGCGCGGGAGACCACTGAGCGTGATGATCGGCGAAGAACAGGATGGATCGCACGGGGCGCGGGGACAGACATGTGAGGGGGACGATACACCGCTGGGAGGAGATGTACCATCGTTTTTGGAGAGGAATCACAGAAGTCAGAGACTTGGTGCTGTGCTGACATTCGTTTGGGATTGGTCTTGCGGACAGAGTGCGTGCGGAAAGATTGGAAACTTTTGTGTGGTTTCTGGTCTGGGTGTCATTCCCTATATATCGTGTCCGCTGCTTCAGGGACGCTGTGCGGGTCTGTGGCCGAATGATTGTGCAGATTTGTGGACTGATTATCATCTGGGGACACGGCTTGATGCAACACAACGAGACCTCTTCGACCGGTTCAGTGGGTGCGATGGCGCGCGTTGCGCGGCGTATGCACTGGGCGCTGCTCGTCGGTCTCGGGGGTTTGACGATGATCACTGGGATCGGGGTGCTCGTCTCGCTGATGAGTCCTGAGAACCTGCAGTCTGTCCCGACCGTTGCGCTGGTTTCGGTGCTTGTGCTGCTGTGCGTGCCTGTTCCGGTGCTGATGCTGGAGCGGACTCACCGCAAGCACGCGGCGTTCGCGTCCGATCGGCAAGAAGACCAATTGATCTCAGTCGATCAGGATGCGGGATTGACGACCCTCTCGATTGTTGGACGCGATCGCGATTCGGTGATTCACGCGTCGCAAGTGCCTCACCAATCAGGGTTTGAGTCGCATCGCGGAGTCCGCGCAACGACACAGCGCAAGCGAGCGGTCTGATCGCTTGGCTGAACTCAAGTGATTGTTATTCAAGCGTTTAGCTCAGATTCACAGGCATCACGACATAGACGAAATCGGATCCGGCTTTGAAGAGTCCTGGCTTGTTGCCGGACTTGAGCTCGATCATGACTTCGGAGTCGTTGACGACTTTGAGCGCGTCGGTGATGAACGCGGGGTTGAATCCGATCTCGATGTCGTCCCCGTCGTAGGCGGCGAGTTCGACTTGGATGGTCGCTTCACCCATTTCTGGGGCTCTGGATGAGAGCTCGAGCGATTTTTCACCGCCGTTGAACGCGAGACGGACGCCTCGGGATTCTTCGTTGGTCAGCAGTGCAGCACGGCGGACGGCTGACGCGAGGACATCGCGGTTGAAACTGACCTTGATGTCTTGGTCCTTGGGGATGACATCTTCGTAGGGAGGGAAGGTGCCTTCGACGAGGTTGGAGGAGAGGGTCGCGCGAGCATCGGTTGGGTCTTCGCCGAACACGATGACGGCTTGGTTGTCGGTCACGGCGATGTGGACCGCTTCGTTCTCGTCTGCGGTGAGTTTTTGGATCATCGAGAGTGCTTTGGAGGGGATGATGCACTGCGCCGGATCGCCTTTGGAGTCGATGGTCGCGTGGCACTTGGCGAGTCTGCGGCCGTCGGTTGCGATGAGATCGAGCTTCTTTCCGTCGCGAACCAGGAGGACGCCGTTGATCGCGTAGCGTGAGTTCTCGCGGGCGGCCGCAAACAAAGTGCGTGCGATGAGGGTATCAAGGGTCCCCGCTTCGAGCGAGAAGATGGATTTGGCGGCTGGTGAAGAGGCGGATCCTTTGGAGACACTGCTGAAATCAGCGAGTTGTGGGAAGTCCGCGGCGTCGAAGCCGTGGAGTTGGAAGTGGGCGTCTGCGCCGCGGATATGCGTGGTTTCGCCTGAGGATTTGATGGTGAGGGTGGGTTCGTTGTCCTCAGCGGAGATGATCTGGCGGAGTTTGTCTGCGGGGATCAGGGCGCTGCCTTCTTGCTCGACTTCGACGCGTGCGATGCGGACAGAGAGAGCGATCTCGGCGTCGGTCCCGGAGAGGACGAGTTCGGGACCCTGCGCGTCGGTGGTCGCGGTGAGCTTGATGCAGGTGAGCTGCGGGCGTGGTGATCGCGAGGCGACAACGCCAGAGACTTGATTGACCGCTTCGAGCAGTGCTGCCCGCTCGCAGATAACTTTCATAGGGAGGCTCCAGACCGGCCTATTCGGCCGATTTTTGTGTTCATAAGTTTAGCAGGATGGGTCTGAGTTGGCTTGGATCAGGGTCGGATTGTGTGGTGTTTCATGCGTCTGGTTGGGGGGCAAGTTGGGGGGTTGGATTGGATGGGGATGGTCGAACTGGGTTGAGGCTGGCTCGTCTTCGGGGTGTTGTCTGGAATATGTGTCAATTTCTGTCGTGCCGGAGTGAGCAAGCATGATGCCAGCGATGAGGTGTGCTAGGATGGGATGAAGAAGAACAACTTACCCGCGACGCCGCGCTCCGGACCCTTTTTCCTCTCGTGAGGCCGGTGGAGGGGTCCAGGAAGGGCGGCAGCGTCGTTTTTGGAGGTCCCCCTATGTCATTTGAAGCCGCCGTGCATGCCCAAGCAATTGAGATTGATCGTCTGTCGTTGGAGATGACTGCTGCCGCGGGCACTGGTCACCCGACGAGTGCGATGAGTATCGGTCACATCGTGACGACGCTGATGTTCTCGTCGATGCGTTGGTCTCCGGATTACCCGAACTACCCGACGAGCGATCGTCTGGTGTTGTCTGAGGGTCACGCGGTCCCGGCGGTCTACGCCGCGATGGCGACGCTCGGGGTTGTGGTCGGTCCTGAGGATGATCGCAGGAAGCTGACGGTTGATGATCTGAGCACGCTGCGTGAGTGGAACTCGGTTCTTGATGGTCATCCGAATCCGATGGAAGGCGTGGACTTCTTTGATGCCGCGACCGGTTCGCTTGGTCAGGGATTGAGTGTCGCGGCGGGTGTTGCGAAAGCGGCGCGTCTTGATGGGACTGATCGCCGCGTGTACTGCTTGTGCGGCGACGG
Organism: Phycisphaerales bacterium; assembly: GCA_017640485.1. Lineage (GTDB taxonomy): Bacteria > Planctomycetota > Phycisphaerae > Phycisphaerales > UBA1924 > UBA1924. The sequence goes on from JAEPQP010000001.1 coordinate 41,146, forward strand.
CGAGGTTCGCGAGGGACAGATCGCTGAAGCGATGGACTTCATTATCGATCACCAGCTCACCAATGTGTGCACGATCGTGAACTGCAACGAGTACGGACAAGCGGATCGGGTGTCTGGTCAGCAGAGTCCTGAGGTGCTCGCGGCGAAGTTCGAGGCGTACGGCTTCGAGGTTCACAGCATCGATGGTCACGATCCGGCTTCGATCAAGGGATGTTTCGATCGCTTCGCGGAGGTCTCTGCGGATGTGAACGCGAAACCGATTGCGGTCATCGCGACGACTGTGAAGGGATGGGGGTGCCCATCACTGCAGGGAGGAGGATGGCACGGCAAGCCCGCGACTGGTGAGGCGCTGGAGAAGGCGATCAACGAACTCAACGAGGCACGCATCGAGTTGACCTCGTCGCTCGCGGGATCGGATCAGTTCACGATCGATCCTCCAGCACAGGCTCCAGAGCGTCCGGTTCCGAGCGATGATCTGCTCACGCTCGCGGAAGCGATGAAAGAACTCGATATGGAGAATGTCCTCCATACTGGGAAGTTCGCGACCCGCAAGGCGTACGGCGTGGCGCTGCGGGCGCTTGGAGCGACCAACCAGGATGTGGTTGTGCTCGACGCGGATGTGTCCAACTCAACCTTCTCCGAAACCTTCGCGAAGAACAAGGACAACGCGGATCGGTTTGTGGAATGCAAGATCGCTGAGCAGAACATGATCAGTGTCGGCGCTGGGATGAGCGCGGGCGGGAAGATCCCGTTCTGCTCGAGCTTCGCGAAGTTCCTGACCCGCGCGTACGACCAGATCGAGATGGCGATGAACTCGGGCGCGAATCTCAAGATTGTCGGTTCGCACTCTGGCATCACACTCGCGGCGGATGGTCCTTCGCAGATGTCGCTCCCCGATGTCGCTTGGTTCCGTTCGCTCTCGCTGGCGACCGATCATCGCGGGAACCCGGGGTGCTATGTGCTCCAGCCATCGGATGCGTACGCGGCGTACGCGCTCACCGCGACGATGGCCGAGTATGAAGGCATGTGCTACATGCGGACGCTTCGTGCGGATACCGAGCTGCTCTACTCCGATGATCATGTGTTCAACCTCGGCGGGTTCGAAACACTCGCGCAGGGACGCGACATCGTGCTCGCGGCTTCGGGGATCATGGTTCACGAAGGAAACAAAGCGGTTGAGCTCCTGGACAAAGCAGGGGTCTCGGCGACGCTGCTCGATATGTACTCGATCCCGTTCGATACCGACAAGCTGCTTGATATCGTCGCGGAGAACGGCGGGTTCGTGGTGTCGCTCGAAGACAACTACGGCGGCGGACTGGGCTCGGCGATCGCGGATGCACTCATGGAATCCGGTGACGGGTTCGAACTCGCGCAGATGTATGTCAAGCGGATCCCGAAGAGCGCTCGCACTCCAGAAGAGATGCTCCAGATGTGCGGCTTGACGGCTGAGGACATCGTCAGCAAGGTCATGACCCTGTTGGGTGTTCCTGTCTAAGCGTGACTCAGTTCTCAGTATGAATCAATACACATTGAAAGCCCCGGTTTCGGCCGGGGCTTTTTGTGTGTGGAAATGGGTTGGTTTGGGGATTGGTGAGGCGCATGAAAAACCCCGCACCAACATGAAGGGAGTTGGCGCGGGGCTGTGATTGGAAAGATCTTCAGCGGCTGGTTATGGGCAGCCGTTGGAGTAGGACTGGAGGAACCCGGAGATATCGAAGAAGTCGAAGAATCCGTCGTTGTTCCAGTCGGCGACTGGGTCCTGGTTGCTGAATGCGGTCAGGAACGCGGAGATGTCGAAGAAGTCGAGCTGGCCATCGGTGTTGAGGTCCGGTCGGCATGCGACGATGGTGATGGTCTCAACGCCTGCGACCCAGTCGTTTCCTGAGTTCGGGTCGACATTGTCTGTGTCAGTCGCAATGAAGCCGAGCCAGTAGGTGCCTGGGGCGATGGTTGGAGGAAGCGTGAAGTTCGAACTCACCCAGTGGTTTCCGCCCGGAGCGAGTCCGACATAGTTGCGGGTCCCGATCTGGGTGTCACTGGTCGAGATGAAGTTGTTGGTCGATGCACGGAAGTCGAGATTCACTCCTGATGAGGTCGCGGTCCCGACATTGGTGGTCCGGTGGGTCAGGTTGATGGTTTGACCCGGGTAATAGACACCCGCGCTGTACACGGCTGAAGTTGCTTCGAGATCCGGCAGTGGTTCTGGTTCAGTGGTGAATGACCAGACTGAACCTGTTGTTGTGCCTGCGGAGTTGTTGGAATCGACGCGCCAGTAGTAGGTGGTGTTCCAGTCCAACGGCGGGAGGTTCCATGCGGAGCCCACAGTCGAGACGAGGAACTCGCCGGCGTCTGGGGTTGGGTCGGTCCCGAAGTAGACGGTCGATGAGGTGGCGCGAGCGCCGGCGGTCCAGTCAAGGTTCGCGTTCTCATCAACATTGGTCGCGCCGTTGAACGGCGAAACGACCGATGCTTGTCCGGGCGCCCCAACAGTGACGGTGATCTGCTGAGCGTCCCAGGTATCGGTGTCGTCGTTGGTGGTTGTTCCCGGAAGTCCCGAGTCTGCGATCACACCGATCCAGTAGGTGCCCGGAGCGGTATCGATCGGGATGAACGGAGCGGGGACGACGAAGTTGACATTGTTCATCGCGCCGAAGTCGCGGTTGTTCCAGTCCCAGGTCGCGAGGAGGGTGTCTCCTGTTGAGATGTTGTTGTTGGATGAGAGGTACACACGCAGGCGGTAGTCCTGCGGTGCAGGGTTCGCGTTGGTCGCGTTGATCATCTTGACATCAAAGACATCGTTCATCGCGGTACCCGCTTGGACGGTTGTTGATCCACGCGCACGCATCATAAGTGGCTCCCAGTCTTCGGAGCTGGTGCGGGTGTTGTTCTCGAAGTTGACCATATCGGTGGTGAACTGTTCCCAGAGCTTGCAGTAGTAGCCTCGGGTGGTTCGGTTTGAGGTTGAACAGACGGAGTGTGCGTAGCGGTTGTCGCCGTCGATGTAGTACATCGCGGAGCCGGACATGCCACCCCAAACGGTGTCGAGGCAGTTGCCTCCACCGGTGTTGAGTTGCATCTGGTTATCTGGGCACGCATCGACTGATCCGAACCAGTAGTACATGGTTCTGCCGTTGTGAAGACCCGGGGTCGGGCAGTTCTGTGATGGGTACGAGAAGTTGTGGTAGGTGCGTGCTTGGATGGATGCGCAGCTGCCACCCCATGCCCATGCGTACCAGCCGGTGAGCATCCCGATGTTGCGCGAGGTGCCGCGCGAGATGCGGATGAGTCCCGCGTCGCGATCGGTGTTGCCGTTGTTGATGTAATCGGAACCAGCGAGGAACGCGGTCCCTGTTGCGTATCCGAAGTTCTCGATGACTTCGTCGCCGTCTGGGGCGCCGAATGGTCCGTTGTTGGAGTCACCGTCCCATGCTGGGTAGACATAGACGATATCAGCGAAGCTGTTGATCGTGATGCCGTTGGGGACTCTTGCGTAGACACAGTGAGCTGCGGTCAGGACGACACCAGGGTCTTGCATAGAACCCGAGCACGCGAACCAGCGTTGGATGCCGTTGACATCGGTGAAGCGCATGATGAGCTTCACATTGTATGAGCGTGGTGCGGATTCCAGAGCGCTGGCAACAGACATGGTCCCGAAACCTGCTGGATTCTGGAGATCGCCTTGGAAGGGCATGACCCCGAAGTAGTCTTGCTCGATGCTCTGGCCGCCGATTCGTCCTGAAGGCATCTGCTGCGGGAGGATCTCGGTGTATCCGGTTTCCGCATCGTAGAAGATGGCGCTGTTGTCCATATCAACCGGGAGGATGCCGGGAGCTGGGTTCGGCTCCGGCATCGGCATCGGCGGGATCTGGTCCAGCGGGGGGTGCATCGGGCGCGGAGCCTCGGCGTCAAAGACCTGCTGGTCTCTGAAGAACTGGGGGATGTTGTTCCCGGAGTTTGGGAGCCCGGCGTCGCGTTCGACGACGATCGGGCGGATCCCTTCGGGCATTGCCTGCTGGACCGGTGCGCCGATCGATTGGGTGCCGGCGGCTGCGAGGAACGCTGCTCCGGCGAGGGTTCGATGGAATAACTTTCCGATTCGTGTTCTCTTCATCGTATGATTCTCCTGCGCGTTCATACATCGGGTCTTCCACTAGACCGATCTATCGAATCGCGATTCAGCATCCGAACCGAATGTGCGTCGGTGGATGGTTCTGGTTTGGTTGTTGAACAGACCAACCGTTCTTTGATTGTGATTTCCAAAAAACTCTGCGGTCAGAATAGACCGGTCGATGGTATGGCATCGAGTTGGTGCTTGGACACACACGGTCAACAGCGCGGCGCGCAATTTTGAAATCTTTGCGCGCGATTTATTACACTCTGTTTTTCAAGAGCTTTGTAAGCGCGTTTCTTTGTGCTACTTCTGTTGGCTAGTAACGCTTAGGTTTGTGCGCACTTTGTTGAAAACTTTTTTACGGACATCCAGCGGAATACGCGTTCAGAAACGCTGAGATATCGAAGAAGTCGAACTGGCTGTCGTTGTTGAAGTCCGCGATTGGTTCAAGGCTTGTGTATGCGGCTAGGAATGCAGAGATATCGAAGAAGTCCAGTTCTCCAAAATTATCAGAGATATCTGCATTACTGCATGGTGCGTTCCCGAGTCGTCCATCGGGGTTTACACGGAGCGCTGCGATATAGCCGTCGTCTTCCCATGAGACGATCGACCCGTTGTCTGAAAGAACTGCGCTCATGTTCTCGATCATTGATGAAGCACCGATGAGAGCGGCCGGGCGCTTTCGGGATCCGTTCCCATCCAACGGATGGTAATAAATCTCTGATTCATCAGCGAGAAATACGGCGAGTTGATCACCGATCCATACAAAGTCGTAGCTTCCATGGGTTGGATCGAGTGAACCGATTTCAATGCCTTGTTCTCCCCAGAGCTTGTCGCCGGATTGTGTGAGTCGTTGGGCGTAAAGAGTCGAGGCTGCAGACTGGTCTTGCATCCAGATGATGAAGAGATCCCCTGAGATGGGATCTGTGGTGATTTTCGGATAGAACTGTCGGCTCGTGCTGGTTGAGACTCGTGACCCTTCGAGGGGCTGAGCGAGTGTTCCGTCTGCGAGAATATGTTGATAGAGCAACGGGGCTGGGGTCGTTCCAGACTCAAAGCCGTGGGTGAAGACGAGGAGGGCACCCCCGTTGTGATCAGTGGTTGCGACTGGATCGGTATGGCGAGAGCTCGCGACCCCTGGGGGTGGAGAGACGACCCTGAGATGTGAGTTCCATGCGTTTGAGCCGTCGGCATTGACAAGCATGACATAGATGAGTCGTGTGTATGCGATTGGCGAATCCCAGAAGATGTAGGCGCCCCCATGATCTGCTGGGATCACAGCGAAGATCCTCATGTTGGAGGAGACTCCCTCGGCAAGCACTGCAGAACTCTCCCAGACCAGATTTCCATGTGGATCGATTCGATCTGCAAAGACCGATCCTGATGCATGTGTAGCGATCAGCGTGTCGCCATTGGGGAGTTCGGTGGCGCCGCCGAGGATGCGTTGAGTTGAAGTTGAAAATCCAACTGGCCAAGCGACGGAGCCTTCTGGTTTCAATCGGATGACTGGGTCGGTTTGTGTGGAGGTGAGTGATCTGCTCAAGACGACATCGTTTCCAACGGGTGCGAGCAGTGGGGGGAGATGGAATCCACATGTCGGATCTATCTGCGCTTCGATCCCATCAGGGGTCAGGAGTTCTCCGTTGTGATCGAGTCTCTGAACGCGGAGTTGACCAACACACAAACTGTCTTGCCAAGCGTACCAGACGGCTTGGTCGTTTGTGGTCACGGCGGAATGCCGCTGACTGAACGCGCGTTCCAATGGGCCTACGACGATGGGCTTGGTTGGATCGGTGGGCCAATCGGCGCGGGCTTGGCTTGCTGCGAGTCCTCCGGCGATCGCGAGCGTCATCACAACGACGCGGAGAGGATCCAGGATCGATCGTTGGGGCCGGGTATGCACAGCTCGCTCCTTTCGCGGGTCCGTGGTTGCCCCAAACAGGCGGCGGTTGGTGGTACGCTCTAAGAGGTTCGCGCGGCGCGGAGATGTTGCGACGATCCGGTTCTTTATGGGCAACCCGCTGAGTATGCCGTGAGGAACGCGGAAATGTCGAAGAAATCGAACTGGTTGTCGTTGTTGAAATCTGCGACGGCGTCCATGTTCGCGTACGCGGTCAGGAATGCGGAGATGTCGAAGAAGTCCAGTGCGCCGTCTTCGTTGAGGTCCGGGAGACACGCATTGTCCTGTGCGGTGTCGATGACCAGCGTGACCGCGTCCCAGGTTGAATCGGCTTCGATCACTCCGAGATCGGTCGCGGACCCGGTCGCAGGGTCGATCGTGTAGAGATGGCTCGAGATCTCGACAAAGTTGTCGGGGGAGACTTCGTCGAAGCCTTGGATCACGGCGTAGAGGGTGCCGTCGGGAGCGAAGTCGAGTCCTGTTTCGAACTGCGGGTTGAAGCCAATCCCGAAGACCGACTGTTCGGATGCGATGGAGTTGGTCTCTAGGTCGATTCGTGCAAGTCGGACGGATCCGCCGAAGGTGAGTGTGAGGCCATAGAGATCGCCGGGCGTGAGGGTTGGGTGACCATCGGGGACGACGGCGAGGGAGGTGACGGTGGTATTGAGGATGTTGTGTACGCTGAGGACTTCGCCGGTCTTCGCGTCGGCTTGCACGATCCGAAGGAACGCGCCGACGACTGTGTTGACATACACGATCGATCCATCGTTGGAGTAGGACATCCCGGCAACACCAGAATCCATGAAACCGATGGAGTCGATCAGTGTGTTCCCACCCGAATCGAGATCGACGATGCGGAGCGCGTTGGTGGTGTTCTCGAACGCGACCAGGTCTGGTGATCCGGGACGGATATCAGCGCCCCCGAATCGGAGGAACTCCCCGGCCATGGGGAGGCGCTGGACATCGCTCGGGTCTGCAAGGTTGACGCGCCCGACAGTGGCAAGCTCGATCCCCGGAGCGCCGAAGAACGCGGATCCTTCGATGATGTACGCGTGGATGGGTTCGGATGGTCCAGCGAGGGTGCAAGTCGTCACAGCCGAGAGTGCGAGTGCGAAGTATGGAAGTCGGGTGTTCATCGTGAGCCCTCCGTCTTGATCATCTTGTTGTGTGTGTTGTCGAGTCCAAGTCCGAGTTCATGGCGGAGAATCTCAGCACGATCGCGCGTGTCGGGTTTGGCGATCGGTGGGGATTGGTCGGAGGTTCGTGGGATTGGGGGGACCGCGATGCTGTGGCGCGTGAGGTAGCGGAATCCGCTTCCCGCGGCTTCGGTATCGATGACGAGTCCTGTGCGGGTGACCTCAAAGACGCCGGAGGTGGTGGTGACAAGGAAGTTCCCGTTGTCGAGCTCAGCGATCCCTCTGTACAGCTCGAGGGTTCCGGGGTCGTACTGGCCGGCGAGTGATCCGTCGGGGTTGAACTCGAGGATGAATCCTGAGGAGAACGCGCAGACGAGGAGGTTCCCGTTGGACGCGATGGCCATCTGTTGTGGGAAGTCGAGCTGCGGAACTTCGAGGGCGCTGGTGAAGCGTTCATTGAACTTGCCCTCGAGTGTGTAGCGTACGATTTTGTCTTGTCCTTCGTCGGCGACGAGGACTTCGCCGTTGTATTCGATGACATCGAACGGGCCTCGGATCCCGCCGTAGCGGTTGAACGCGAAGTCCGTTTCTTCCGCGCCGGTGGATGGCTCGAGTCGTTTGATGTTGTTCTGGGAGATCGCGAGGTCGTTGAAGGGTCCGGAGTTGGTGACGAGGACATCCCCGGCGTCTGGGCCTTGGGTCAGGACATGCCCGCCTCGGATGTTGTTCATGATGTTGGTGTCGCGGACCCCTTCGAGGGAGAAGATCCCGAGGTAGGTCGAGCCGTCGGAGGAGAACTGGGAGACGATGTCGGAGAACTGATCCACGACGAGGAGCGTGCCGTCTTGCGCGATGAGGACTTCGAGTGGTCGGTCGAAGACATTGACGCCGCCGTCGGTTCCGGGGTCGTTAATGAAGTTGTTGGTGACCAGTGATCCGTCGACGGCGCTGAACGCCCAGACAGTGTCGGAGTCGGAATCGGGGATGAGAAAGACATCCTGGGGCGGGCCGCTTGCGGATGCGGAGGTGCACGCGGTGGTCATGATGAGTATGGGGATCAAACGCATGAAATATACCTCTGTTCTGGTCGGTTCAGTCGAGCGTTCATGGTACTTTCTTACGGCGATCGATCAAAGAGAAAACCGTGTGTTTTGAGCGGTTCGGTCAGAAGTGCCTATAAAAAAACTCGCCTCTCGGCGAGTGGTGAGTTCTGGATTTGAGTGTTGTTTGATCAGTCGTTGCGGAGGTAGGACGCTTCGAGGGCGCGTTTGATGCGTTCCTTGGCATCACGCAAGTGTGCAGAGCTGTAGTCATCGATGTTGGTCGCATTCGCGTAGCTATTGATCTTCTGGGAGATTTTGATGAGTTCATGACGAGCGAGTGCTTGGATCGTGCGTCCTGAAGCGCCGGGCCAACGCATGCCGGTCGCGAGATCGATCATGCGCGAGAGATGCTCCATCTGGAGGTTGCGGTCGAGCTGGTCGATCAGTGGCGATCGGTTGGTGTAGCTCCCCGAACGATCGGGGAGGTCCCAGATCGCGTCGTGGATCGCGTCGAAGACTTCGGGGACGGTGAGCGCGTCCTTGCCTGCTTCGGTACGGAGTTCGTTGTCCATGATGCGCGTGAGGCGCTGCGGGTTGATGAGTCCCGTCATCGCGGACGCTTGGATTCCAAGCACGCTTGAAGCGATCGGGTATGAATGCGCTGAGGCGTACCCTTCGTCGTACCAGTTGTCGCTCTGGAGGTAGGAGAGGGTCTTTGGATCGAGTCCGAAGGAGTCGCTGTCGAACGCGTTGTCGATGACAAAGTTCACGGCTCGTCTCTGCTGGTCGGCATCGACGGGACGGACCGGTGCGGGGGCGCCCGGATCACCCTTCATGGAGCGCTGGATGTGCGATCCACCGACCCAGTGCATCGCCATGTTCACGGCTCCGAACTGCATGCCGACGAGTTGTGCGTAGACCTGGCGGGCTTTCTGCCAGCTCTCTCCTTCTTCGACGGCTTTGTCGAGGATCTCTCCGCGTGCTTTGTTGACCAGACGCATGCGCTCCTCGGCGAAGTCGATCGAGTCGCGACCGAGATCCCAGGTTTTGGCTTGCGGGTCTGGAGAGAACTGACCGTCCTCGGCCATGTATGCGTGCGCGGGCTCAGCGGCGCGGGATGCGACCTCTTTCGGATCGCCGAAGGTGTAGTTCCATTCGATCGCCCACATGTCGTAAGGCCCGATCTCCATCGGGACATAGTCGCCTTGGATGAATCCTCGGCTTTCGTCTTCGACGATGATGTTGGAGAGCGCATAATCCATGACGGTTGATTGCAGCGGTTGGTCGAATCCTTCGCTGTTCATCTCGGCGATGGAGTGGAGTGCTGAACCCTTCCAGTTGTGGGTCATGCCCATTGTGTGTCCGACCTCGTGCATGACGACATCGCGGAGCATCGGGCCGACGAACCATTCGGGGAGGCCGTCGAGCATGGAGACATCGGAGTCTCCATCTCCCGAGCTGTCTTTGAAGGTGCCTAGGGCGCCGATCCCCATGTCCATCGCGAGGCGCGCTGACGCGATGTTGGACGCGAGTCCGGGTTGCATCAGACACATCGCTTTACTTGAGTGCGAATGGGCGCGGTGGGGCTCCCAGACCATCGGCGAGAGGGTCTGCGGTGCATCGAGGAGGAGTTCCTCGGCGTGTTCTGGGTTCTCGACCATCGCTTTGGTCAACGACGCGACCCGATCGCGATCCGCGGGATCAGCGAGACGCACGCGCGGATCCCAATGCGGGTGATCGGCGAGCCAGGACGCGAGTTCGGGGGAGAGCACGCTCATCGCGGTTGATGCGAGCTCGACCTGCTGGTACTGGTTTGCGTAGGACCCGATGAATCCCTCGTCCATCACGATGTCAGCTTCGTAGATCTCTCCGGTATCGGGGTGTGCGTGGACGGGTCCGATCGCGAATCCCATCCCGGCGTTGGTCCAGCGGATGAATGAGTAGCGGCTGTCTTCTGGATCGATGTCCATGTACTGACCTGAGGACGCGTCCTGCTGACGGACTTCGATCGCGTCGATAATCCCGATCTTCTCGAAGGCTTTGTTCCACGCGAGCACGCCGTCGCGGACCCAGCGCCGGTAGCGGAGGGGGGTGGTGTGCTCGATGTAGTAGACGATTGGCTCGCGTGGCGGGCTCATCTTGAGGTTGGGGTCGGCTTTCTGGATGTGCCAGCGGTTCGCGTAGCGGACGATCTGGGATGATCCGTCGTTGATCGCGCGGTCTTCGTAGGACTCGTAGTAGATCCCGACGCGGCGGTCGGCTTCGCGTGGTTTGAAGTCCTTGTTGCGTTCGGGCATCCCGAGCGAGAAGCGGACCTCGGCGAACTGGCCGTTGGCGCGTGGGAGCTGGTATCCGATCTCGACATTGTTCGGGAAGACTTTGGCTTTGGTGATCTTTGCGAGACCGACATTGGCGCGTTCGAGGAATCGTCCCACGAAGGCGCGGGAGGATCCGAGCAGGGCGCGGTCGAGGTCGATGACCGGACCGCCGCTGGGACCGGTGGAGATGATGGGGACGGAGAGGATGACGCGGTCGGTGTTGACACGCTCGACTCCTGCTTTGGACTGCGCGTCGCCGCTGGTGCGGACGGCCATGTTTGGTTCGATGAGCATGAGCTGGTCGCCGCGCTTGGACCAGTAGACGGTTTTCGCGGGAACGCCGACAGCGTTGTGCCAGATGGAGTAGACCCCGGCTTGCGGGTGACCAGCCGCGACGGTCGCGACGAGGTAGAACCGCTTGCCTTCAAAGTTCTTTGGGAGCTCGGCGAGGATCTGGGCGCCCTTCTCTTTGGTGTAGAGCTTGTAGAACTCTTTCTCACCGGCGAGGACGGGGACCTTCTCGTAGCCCTCGATCGCTTTGCTAAACGGGATTTCCGCGGCTTGGGCGGCTCCTGCAAAGGAGATCAGCGCCGATGCGGTCAGCATCCCGATAGCCAGTTTCGTATTGATTCGCGATTTCATTCCGCTCTCCATCACATCTTGAGTTGATCGTCCGGTTGCCCCGAGTGGGTTCTAGAGGTACCGATTGAGTATCGATCAGGATGCGATTTGGATCAACGGAAATGTTTGAAAACGGTGATATACAGCGAGTTTCGGTGAAGGATTATGGACATCCAGCACTGAAGGCAGTGAGGAAAACATTGATGTCAAAAAAATCATAGAGGCCGTCGTTGTTGAGGTCAGCATCTTGGACCTGGGTCGTAAATGCTGCTAGGAACGCACTGATATCGAAGAAATCAAGGACATTGTTACCGTTGAAGTCAGATGGATTGTCAAAGCATGGTTGGAAGTTGACTACATATATTGAGCCGCGCTCGATACCTGACTGACTGTCGAAGGTTCCTCCGTATGCACCTACCACTGCAAACCTGCCTGCGATTGCAACGGAGTATCCAAAAAAATCACTTTCTGTGCCATCAGATGCGACGAGTTTGAAGTTTTGAGCTCCTGTCTCGACATCAAATTCGTAAGCTGCACCAGAGTTGAACGCTGAGTGGTCACTTTGTTGGGCGCCGACGATTGCGGTGGTGCCTGAGACCGCAACGGAGGCTCCAAAATTATCGCTTGGGGCGGCATCGGACGCTGTCAGTTTGAAGAGTTCTTGACCGGTTTGTACATCGAACAAATAGGCAGAACCCGTGATGCGGAAGCCGCCGGAGGTTGTGTTGCGATCGTACTGCGCTCCGACGATTGCAGTTGTGTCTGATATTGCAACAGATAAACCAAAGCCATCAGAATCATTGTTTCCGTCGGACGGAATCAGCTTCGATATCTCCTGTCCAGTTTGTATGTCGAACAGGTACGCTGCTCCGCTTCGGTTAAATGGATCGTTCGGGACTCCGATGATGGCGGAGGTTTCTGAGATTGCGACAGATTCTCCGAATTCAGCTTGATACCAGGTGTCGGATGCGGTGAGTTTGAAGAGTTCTTTACCGGTCTCTATATCGAATAAATAGGCAGATCCAGCGTTGTCATCGATTCCACGATCGTTTCTATCATCATATTTCGCTCCGACGATTGCTATTGTGCCTGAGATTGCGACTGACCAACCAAACAGATCAGCCTCACTCGCGTCAGACGCGGTAAGCTTCGCGATCTCTAGGCCGGTTTCTGTGTCGAAAAGGTATACTGAGCCGGAGGCATTTCCGTGATCATCTGTAAATGGTGCGCCGACGATCGCGGTCGTTCCTGAGATCGCTACTGACCAACCGAATTTATCAGATACATCTGCATCGGATGCGATGAGTTTGAAGAGTTCTTGTCCGGTCTCAAGATTGAGCAAGTAGGCAGATCCAGCTTGACTTGCCGCCTCGCTGTCTGCATAGTCCCCAACAATAACTGTGGTGCCTGATGTCGCAACAGGGCTTAAGGCTGCAGGACCAGTGGTGGCTGAGAATTTCAAGTTCTCATTGATCGTTTGTGCTGAAACAGGCATGGCACTCACCATCAATATACATCCAGCTATTATAAAAATTGGATTCATCGAATTCTCCAGCTCAAGAGCTCATTAATAATGAATAACTTCTTTGAGTATACACGAACGCACGACTTGATCAAAGACCAATTTCTGAAATACTTCTGTTTCATGCTGGATAATCGGACAGTGAAGCGAGATAGTTCGGGCTGCTTACGGACACCCAGCCGCGAACGATTGCAGGAAACCTGATATATCAAAGAAGTCAAACACGGTGTCTCCGTTCCAATCGATCATGTTCGAGAGGAACTGGGAGAGATCGAAGAAGTCGAGCATGCCGTCGTTGTTGATGTCGGCTACGCATGGAGCCGAGCATGTGTTGAGGAGCACAGAGACTGTTCGGGTCGCGTTGGAGACGCAGGCGGTGTCGATCGATCCGTTCCCGTCAAAGTCGTCGGCGACCAGCTCGAGGTTCTCAACGCCGACCATTGAGTTCAGTTGTGGTTGGAGTGTGTTGTCGCCGTTCCCGATGATGAGGGCTACGGCGTCGGTGAACGCGAGCGATACGACGGCATCGGTGTTGCCGTCGGCGTCAAAGTCTCCGACGGCGACGCCGTCTGGGACGAGTTCGACAGTGATTGATGGGCCGGCGGCAAACACGCCGCTCCCGGTATTTTCAACAACCATCACGGTGTCTGGGAACGAGCCGGAGACGACGACATCGAGGTCGCCGTCATTGTCCATATCACCGAGTTCGTGGTTGGTGACAAAGAACCCGACATCGGTGAGTGGTTCGAGTGTGAATGAATCTCCCGATGCGCCGAGCATCACTCGGATGCCGTTGCCTGAGCTGTCTCCCAAGATGAGATCGGGATCGAGATCGCCGTTCAGGTCTGTGGTAGTGATGGAGACTGTGGTGCCGAAGGTCAGGAGAGTGGAGGGCGGGGCTAGATTTCCAGCGCCATCGCCGAGCATGGTTCTGATCTGATTCGCAAAGGTCACCATCGCGACATCGATGTTGGAATCCGCGTTCCAATCACCGAGCACAAGATCGGTGATTGTTGCGAATCCTCCCGCGCCGAACTGTGTTGCGGCTCCGAATCCTCCTGATCCATCTCCGAGCGCGACGGAGATTTCGGGGGTAGAGCCGTGCCCGATGACCGCGTCGAGGTGGTTGTCGCCGTTCATATCCGCGAGCGCGACACACCATGCCTGGTCGGCGAGAGTGTATTGGACCGGCGCGGCGAAGCTGCCGTCTCCGTTGTTGAGCATCACTTCGAAGAATCGTGATCCGGTGGTGTTGCACGCAATGACGAGATCTGGGTCCCCATCGTGATCGAGATCACCCGATGTGATGTCGTACGGCTCTCCAACGAGTTGGGTCCGCGCCTCGGGCGCAAAGAGCATCGCGGGATCGCACGATTGACTGCTGGCGACTGAAGTCACAACGGCCAACAAAAGACACGATGGATACTTGGTCATGGCTATCTCCTTGGAGTTCTAGCCAATATACCAGAGATCAGGGACATCCAGCACCATAATCCTGGAGGTATCCAGAGATGTCGAAGAAGTCGAAGACGGTGTCCCCGTTCCAGTCGATCATGTTTGAGAGGAACTCGGAGAGGTCGAAGAAGTCCAACTCGCCGTCGTTGTTGAGGTCAGCGTCGCAAGGGAGTTCAAGGGTGATGTTGATGGAGCTTTCGTTGGCACCGATCGAATCAAGGCTCCGCGCGTGGCTGTCAACAAACATCCGGTAGCGCTTGCCCGCTTCGAGATCGACCATGACGGTGATCGTGTCTGGTCCGTCTGGGAACGCCCCGAGGTTGAAGAGTGTGTCGAGGATGATGGGATCACTCCCGGGACCAACCTCTCGGAGACGGCATCCGACCGCGTCGTCTCCGACATTGGTGTCGCCGTCGTATTCAACGGTGAGGGTCGCGGAGGTGTCTTCGCTGACCGCAAAGTACAAGAACATGTCGTTGTCGATGGTGATCAGTGGGTTCGCTTCACCCGCAACTGATGCGAATGCAGAGAACTCAAACCCCAAGAGCGCGGGTTCGAAGGTGACATCCTGGACCGCTTCGAAACTCCCTGTGTTGATCCGGTCGAAACTGTCGGGGCCGTAGAACATGTCTCCGAATGAGATGAAGTCATCGTCTGAATCGAGCGCGTCGGAACTCAGCAGGATTGGGTCAGCGCCGTCCCCGTCGTATCCTTTGGTGAATCCAAGGTTCGCGAAGGTGATCATGAGGTTCGAGTCACGCGACTCGGGGACGAACTCCGATGCGATCAATGATCCGCTGGTTGAAGCGACTGAGAGCGCGCCGATTGCACAGAGTGTGCCGATTGATTGTGTATGTTCCACGAGATCCCTTTCTAGCTGTCTGAGTACTTTGAACAGAGTCATGCGGAGTCCGTGCACGAGAACCGGTGTTGATCCTCATTGTGATCGTTTTCGCAGAGGAATACAAGAAAAAAACCGCTCTATTGAGCGGCTGTGTGTTTGTATGTGTTGAGTTTCTGTTATGAGTTGATCACGCGGCCTTCAGAAGCGAGTGCCGCTTCGTGGACGGCTTCGTGCATCGTTGGGTGTGCGTGTACGGTCGCGATGATCTCTTCGGTGGTTGCTTCCAGACGGCGTCCGAGCGTGAGCTCTGCGATGAGTTCGGTGGCTTGATCGCCGAGGATGTGGGCGCCGAGGATCTCGCCGCGGGGGAGTCCACGGATGATCTTGACGAACCCATCGGTGTGGCGCGTTGCGATCGCTTTGCCGAGTGCTTGGTTCTGGAAGACGCCGACCTCGTAGTCCTCGCCCTTCTTGAGACCTTGGGCTTTGAGGGACTGCTCGGTGTGTCCGACCGAACCGACCTGCGGGTGGCAGTAGGTACATCCCGGGATGACGGTGTAGTCCATCGGGATCGGATCGTGATCTGTCTTACCGTCTTTGAACGCGAAGCGTTCGACACAGAGCACGGCTTCTTCTCCCGCGACATGCGCGAGCCAGGGTGGTCCGATGACATCGCCGATCGCGTAGACGCCTGGGAGGTTGGTCGCGTAGGTGAGTGCCTTGGGTTCGCTTGGGGAGTCGGCGCTGAGCGGGACATAGTCGGTCTTGATGTGTCCGTTGACGGTTTCGAGTCCGAGCGATTCATCGAAGAGACCATCGAAGCGTCCGACGACCCCGATCGCGAGGAGAACCTTGTCGCCCTCGATGACTTCTTTCTTGGATTCGTCGGGTTTGCCATCTTTCCCGATCGGGGCGCAGGTGACTTTGACGCCCTTGCCTTTGGTGTCGATGTCCATGACGCCGGTTTTGACTTTGACATCGAAGCCGTGCTTCTTGTAGACCTTGGTCATTTCCTTCCCGACTTGCTCATCTTCGACTGGGACAAGGCGGTCGAGCATCTCGATGATGGTGACTTTGGATCCGAAGTTCTTGTAGACATACCCGAACTCCATCCCGATCGCGCCGGCGCCGACGACGATGAGGTGGTCTGGTTTTTCTTTGTTGTGCATCGCTTCGCGGGCGCCCCAGATCTTGTCGCCATCGAACTTCGCGAACGGGAGATCGCGGGCAACCGCTCCGGTCGCGACAACGACCTTGTCGCAGGTAATGGTTTCCTTGACCGCTTTGACCTTGACAGGCGATGGGGTGAGTTCTTCTTTGAGGTCACAGTCGCGGAGTTCGATCTCGACCTTTGGACCAGCTTTGACGATTTTGGCGTGCATATTGAAGAACTCGATCTTGTTCTTCTTCATCAGGAACTCAACACCCTTGTTGAGCTTGTCGGCGACATCGCGCGAGCGTCCGATGACCTTGTTCCAGTCGAACTTGACCTCTCCGGTGGAGATGCCCCATTCTTCCTGCTCGGCGAGTTTTTCCATGAGCTCGGCGTTGGCGATGAGCGCTTTGGATGGGATGCATCCCCAGTTGAGACAGACGCCTCCGAGACGGGCGCGTTCGACGATCGCGACCTTGTATCCGAGTTGTGCGGCCCGGATTGCTCCGACATATCCGCCCGGACCACCACCAACGACTACGACATCAAAGTGCTTATTTGCCACGCCTAGATCCTTTATCAATCGCGATTCCGCGAGTTTCAGAGGGGTTTGATACCTGCATCGGGACTATAGGATCGCATGTTGATCGCTAAAGAGCGAAGCCGGTTTTTCTGACCAACAACCGGGGATGGAGAGTTGTTCTCTTATGGGTTCGTATCGAGAGATGATCTCGGATGCTCTGAATCTTCTGCCAATTCGGCATCAATTCGGGATTGCGCCGCTTTGTCATGCTGGATGAATGGATAAAGCGTCTGTGGTCGATTCGTGTAAACCGCTGTGAAATATTGATTTGGATCGAAAAACGACGATCTGGGCTCGATTTTGAGGTCCGACGACACTGGCACGCCTCATGCACCCGATACATGGAGATAGGACTGTTTCTGCATCATGCGAGGGATCATTCCAGATCCGATCTTGGATGCTGCACGAACAATTCTTACGGTTCCCTTGTTGAGTACTCAGAAGGGACACACAGTCCGGCGTGTAAGAACGCCACATAGCGCTCGGCGTTGAAGCCGGGAGCGGGAGAATTAGGCATGTTTGAACGATTTACAGATCGAGCCCGCAAAGTGATGGCGTTAGCCAACCAAGAAGCACAGCGCTTCAACCATGAATACATCGGGACCGAGCATGTTTTGCTCGGACTCGTCAAAGAGGGCTCCGGCGTCGGTGCCAATGTCCTCAAAAACCTTGAGGTTGATCTCCGCAAGGTGCGTCTTGAAGTCGAACGTCTCGTTCGCGCCGGACCAGAGATGGTCACGATGGGCAAGCTGCCTCAGACTCCACGCGCGAAGAAAGTGATCGAGTACGCGATCGAGGAAGCACGCAACCTGAACCACAACTATGTCGGGACTGAGCACCTGCTGCTCGGACTCCTTCGCGAGCACGACGGCGTCGCGGCTCAGGTGCTGATGAACCTCTCGCTCAAACTCGAAGAGGTCCGCGAGGAGGTCCTGAACCTGCTCGGCGCGGGCGCTGAATCCAGCGGCGAAGCAATCTCGAGCACCCCTGAAGAAGGCGGGGCATCCAGCGGTTCGTCATCGAAATCCAAGGGCAAGTCCAAGACTCCCGCGCTCGACACGTTCGGTCGTGACCTGACCGAGCTCGCGCAGACTGGTCAGCTTGATCCGGTCATCGGGCGTGCGCATGAGATCGAGCGACTGACCCAGATCCTGTGTCGTCGCACGAAGAACAACCCGGTCCTGCTCGGCGAAGCGGGTGTCGGGAAGACCGCGATTGTGGAAGGGCTCGCTCAGCGCATTGTCGCTCAGGAAGTCCCAGACATCCTCGACGGCAAGCGCGTCGTGGTGCTCGATCTCGCGATGATGGTCGCGGGAACCAAGTACCGTGGTCAATTTGAAGAACGAATCAAAGCGGTGATGAATGAGGTCCGTAGAGCGGGCAACATCATCCTGTTTATCGACGAACTGCACACGCTTGTTGGTGCGGGTGGTGCCGAGGGCGCGATCGATGCGTCCAATGTGCTCAAGCCTGCGATGGCGCGTGGAGAGATCCAGTGTGTCGGTGCGACGACCTTCGACGAGTACCGCAAGTACATCGAGAAGGACGCGGCTCTTGATCGTCGTTTCCAATCCATCCCGGTTGATCCACCAGCGGATGACCAAGCGGTCGAGATCCTCAAGGGGATCCGTCCGAAGTACGAAGAGCATCACCGTGTCAAGTACACGGATGCAGCGATCCGTGCGGCGGTTGAGCTGTCGGGACGCTACATCACCGGTCGTGTCCAGCCGGACAAGTCGATCGATGTGCTTGATGAAGCGGGTGCGCGTATCCGAATCAAGTCGATGACCAAGCCGCCGAATCTTGCGGATCTTGAGTCGGACATCGAGAAGCTCTCGATCGCGAAGGACGATGCGGTCAAGAACGCGGACTACGAAAAGGCCGCGGAACTGCGCGACCAAGCCGAGCAGCTCCGCAAGAAGAAGGACGAGATCCAGGTCGAGTGGCGCGCCAAGCAGCAAGAATCTGCCGGGCTCGTTGACGAAGCGGTGATCGCGGAAGTTATCTCCAAGATGACCGGCGTTCCGCTGCAGAAACTCGAGAAGGAAGAAGCGAAGCGTCTGCTGCGTCTGGAAGAAGAGCTCCACAAGAGCGTCATCTCTCAGGACGATGCGGTCAAAGCGATCTCCAAAGCGATCCGCCGTGCTCGCGCGGGACTCAAGGATCCGAAGCGTCCGATGGGCAGCTTCATCTTTGTGGGACCGTCGGGTGTCGGGAAGACGCTCCTGTCCAAGTCGCTCGCGGAGTTTATGTTCGGGAACGCGGATTCGCTGATCCACCTCGATATGTCCGAGTACATGGAGAAGCACACCGTGAGCCGACTGGTCGGCGCGCCTCCGGGCTATGTCGGATACGAAGAGGGCGGGCAGCTCACCGAAGCGATCCGTCGTCGGCCGTACTCGGTCGTGCTGCTTGACGAAGTCGAGAAGGCGCACCCGGATGTATTCAACATGCTCCTCCAGATCATGGAAGAGGGTCGTCTGACCGATTCGTTCGGTCGTCATGTGGACTTCCGCAACACGATCATCATCATGACCTCGAACATCGGTGCTGACCTGATCAAGGGCGGCGGCGGGTTCGGGTTCGGCAAGCACGCTCCGGACGACAAGTTCGAGTCGATCAAGTCCGTCCTGATGAAAGAGATCGAGCGGTTCTTCCGTCCCGAGTTCATCAACCGTCTGGATGATGTGATCGTGTTCAAGCCGTTGACGAAGGAAGACCTGATCCACATCGTCGAGTTTGAGGTTGCGAAGGTCGCTGAGCGTCTGCAGATGCAAGGCTTCACGCTCGAGCTTGATCAGGACGCGAAGGACTTCCTCATCGAGAAGGGGTACAACCCTGACTTCGGTGCTCGTCCGCTGCGTCGCGCGATCGGGACGCACATCGAGGATCCGTTGTCCGAGCTCTTGCTCAGCGGCGATCTGCACGAGAAGAATGTCATCACCACGACCCGTGTCGGGAATGACGACGAGCTCAAGTTCAACCTGTCGTATGTTGAACC
This sequence comes from Phycisphaerales bacterium, assembly GCA_017640485.1. Lineage (GTDB taxonomy): Bacteria > Planctomycetota > Phycisphaerae > Phycisphaerales > UBA1924 > UBA1924. The sequence continues at coordinate 60,833 of JAEPQP010000001.1, forward strand.
AGAGAATGCGCCTGAGCCCGATTCGCGTGCCGAGAATATCGAAGCCGCGAAGAAGGAAGCGGAGTCGAACCCACCAGAATCTGCTGGGACCCAATCGACCTGAGTTCAGTGAATATCTATGAACAGCACCCGAGGCTTCCCTCGGGTGTTTTTTATGATCATATGAGCTGAGCAAATCTGGGTTGATGGAACAACTCGCTCTGGGTTTCTTATATACTTTGTCATGCCGATTTTTCTCAGATGGCTCCTCCGTTTAGGACCCGCCAACCCGATCGCAGTCCGCTTGGTCCAGAACGCATCAAGAAGATCGAAGCACAACTACGCGCGATCGGGATACCTCGGCGTGCTCATCATTGTGCTGCTCTGGGCAATGCTCGGCTCAACCCCGACAGGTGATGTGTCCTATCGCGAACTCGCGTCCGCTGGTGCGTCGAGCTTTGCAGGGATCGCGTACCTGCAGGTTGCGTTGATTTGTATCCTCGCACCGGTCTTCATGGCCGGAGCGATCTCGCATGAAGCGAATCCCAAGACCTGGGATATCCTGCTGACCACCCCGATGTCGAAGCTCGAGATCGTGCTCGGGAATCTGTTTGGTCGGTTGTTCTTTGTACTCGCGCTGTTGTTCGCATCGCTCCCGCTGTTTGCGCTCACGCAGTTCTTTGGTGGTGTTCCTGGACGCTCGATTTTCGCGGCGTACATCGTGAGTGCTGGAGCTGCGATCTTGGTGGGGACCATCGCGATCGCGCTGTCCGTGTCGAGACTCGTCGGTCAGCGTGCGGTCTTTGCGTTCTATGTTTCGGTAATTACCTACCTCGCGATCACACTCGCGCTCGATGCATGGCTGCGTTCGCGAGGTCAGGGCGCCGGTTCGAGCGGGGACGGCGTGACGATCATCAGTGCCGTGAACCCGTTCTTGGCGCTGCGTGCGTTGCTCTCTCCCGCGTCGTATCCCGCGGCGGTTGAGGGGACCTACACAGGGATCAAAGCGTTGATGCTCGAATCCCCGGCACGCGCCTGGGTCTACGGCTCGCTCTGCTTGTCTGGGATCCTGGTGCTCGCATCAACACTGACTGTGCGTACCGGCGGGCTCCGCCAGATCGCGAAGACATCATCGGGTGTCCCGATCCATCGCAAGCTGTTGCGGATGAGTGATCAAGCGGAGCACCGTCCGCCTCGCACAGTGTGGGCGAACCCGATCGCGTGGCGCGAAGCCGCGGCTCGCAACGCGACCTTCTGGCGCATCATCGCCCGCTGGTCGTTCGTGATCGTCGGGCTCGCGCTCGGATTGGGTCTGACCATCGCGTACCACATCGGGACAATCACTACTTCGGACTATCAGTTCATCATCCGATCCGTGATTTTCACGGAGGTCTTTGTGATCGCACTGATCGCGATTAATATGGCCGCGACTGCGGTTGCGGGCGAGCGGGAAGACGGCACGCTGGATCTGATCCTGACAACACCGATCACGCCTCGGATGTATTTGATGGGCAAGCTGAGGGGATTGGTGAGTTATCTGCTGCCGTTGATTCTGGTCCCGGTCTTTACCATCGGGATCGGTGGGGTCTACGCGCTGCTTGGAGGTCTAGGGAAAGACGCGCTGGCGAATATCCCAGCGCGGACCGTCTCAGGGAATGCGCTGGAGGTCCCGGTGGTGCTCCCAGAAGCGGGGCTGCTCGCGGCGATCGTGCTGGTGCCGTTCATCGCGTTCTGTGTGATGATCGGGTTGCAGTGGTCGCTCAAGAGCAAAGGGACCTTGTCTGCGGTCATCGGAACGGTCGCGATTGTTGCGGTGGTGTCGGGGATTCTTGGACTGTGCGGCTGGGCGTCTGCATCAGACATGCCGGTGGTTGGACCAGCGCTCGCGTCGCTGTCACCCGCGAGTTTGCTTGATGCGTTGGTGGTCCCTTCGGAGCGGCTCGCTGAGACAGTCGACAGCAGTTCCAACGGCCTCTCGACGGCGCGTATCGCGCTCTCAGTCGGCGCGATCATCAGCGCGGGGGTGTATATCGGGATCGTGTACACCGTGATCAGCGCACTGGTGAAGAACTTCGATGTCACAGTCCGCAAGCTCGCGGGGACATCCTGAGTGATGATCTGGAAGTGATGGTTCTTTAGAGGAATCGGATGTTCATCGGGTAGCGGTAGAACTCGCCGCGGTTCGCGGCTTGCGCTGCGAGGACCATGCCCACAATTCCTAGGATGTGAGGCACAAGCGCGACTACGAACCCGACGCCGCAGGTCAGGATCCCGATCGGGACCGAGACGAGTGCGAAGACAATGGTCCAGATGACGATCGAGATCTGGAAGTTGATCGCTTCGCGCCCGTGATCGTCGATAAACGGGGAGTCTTCTTTCTTGGTGTGCCACATGATGAGCGGGATCAGGATCGCGATAAACGACATCAATAGGTGCGCCAGCAGCGAGAGGTGCATATAGACCGCGTAGGTCCGCTCGCTGGAGTCGGCATCCGGATCAAAGGCCCGTCCACGATCGTTGACGGGGGGTTGCGGGTGTGTTTCTTGTGCCTGCTGTGCGTCCATGGCGTGAGTATCCCATAGCGGGAGCATCCCCGCAAGGGGTCATTGGGAAGATACGAGCGTTGGTTTCAGCGTCGACGAATCCGTGAGGTCATCATTCCAACCATACCCATGGCCATGAATCCACTTGGAGAAGGGATGACGCGAAGCGAACCATCGAATACCGCAGATCCTGTGTACGGGGGAATGATCCCGGAACCTCCTGCGTTGAGGGTGCCGGTCAAAGAGAATGAGTACGAACCCGCTTCAAGCGTGATGAGCTCGTTGATACTCTGCTCTCCGTTGTTGGTCACACTGGTGTACAAGTATGGATCATCGCCGTTGGTTTGAACCAAGCGAACCTCGCTCTGCGCGTTCTGAGCTTCGAGTGTTGCTTGGAGTGCGAATGTCGTGGATTCTGAGAGTGTGAACGATACCTGATATTGATGAAATCCGACAAGCGTGAAAATTTCATAGTTCAGATCACCCGGATCCGCTGAGCCGACTTGTGATCCGTAAGCGACCAGCTCCGTCGTGGTTGCTTGGGAACTGTGCACCGAATCGATCGATGCATTCATGATCTCCTGCTTCTCGGCGTAGTCCCACTGGTTGTACTCAGTTGGAGCTGAGACGGTACTGAAGAGTTGTTCGCCAAAGTTTGGGTCGCCGAATCCGAATGTGTCAAAATCGGTTGTGATGATCCTCGAACTGCTATCGAGGTGCATGATGCTTGCGTTGGTTGCGGATCCCAGGCAGGCACAGATGATCATGGATACTTGGAGTCGATAGCGCACAGATTGATTCATATCTTAATGTACAACAGGTACTGCAGTTTGCAAATCAAGTGATGGTTCTGAGGTGCAGATGAATTATGAGCGGCGACGGATACTCAGCACGCCTGAGAGTGCCAGTAGACCAAGAGATGATGGCGCAGGCACCACCCGCAACCCCCCGCTAAATCCCGTTGAAAAATCACCCGCTGTTGCACTACTAAATCCTGAGCGGGCTTCCATGAAGAACCAGTATGTGCCCGCTTGAAGTGTCAGCTCATCATGCACAGCGGCGTCGCTCCCGATCGCGGTTGCCGAGGCCAAGAGAGCGTTCGTGTCCGTATTGCGTAGACGCATAGAACTCACATTCGTGATGTCGTTTGAGGAAGAAAACAGTTCAACATCGAGAGCAAAGGTCGTTTCCTCCGCGATCGAGAAAGTAATCTCATATTGGCTGTACGCAGACATCGAGAATACAAGATAATCAATGCTCGGATCAGGGTTCGAAACCAAGTGGTTGCTACCGTTCGCATTCAGCTCTGTTTCGGAAGCTTGTGATTGGTGTGTGACACGGATCGAACCGATATCACTAATTAAATCGGTTCGATCAAAGTTTAAATCAGAGAAAGGCTTCGGGATGATTCCGAAGTCCTCATCAAAATCAGGTATGCTTCCGTCGTCATCAAACCATGCGATGTGATGACTCATAGTGGATCTACGAAAGTCAGTTAACAAAGTCATTGCCTCGCCACCTTGCACGGAAGCTGCGACTGATCCAACATACACAATACCAATAATGATCTTTGATGAATTCATTATCCCAGAATACATCAAAGTGAGTAAAAAACAACAGACGACCAGTAAATAGCCGGCAATTGGGCTAAATCACAAGTTGTCTTCGCTGAATCGAAATGTTTCAAAGTCTGTTGTGAGGATTCTGGAACTGCTTTCGCGGTGCATGGTGCTTGCGCTGGTCGCAAATTTCAGACAAGCACAGCTGACAACAGAAAGAAAAAATAGTGCGTATGCATTCATACACAGTCTCCGGTATTGATGTGTTCAAAAAACATACCAGAGTACCTGAATAACCAATAACAGGGAGAGTTACTGCCCGAAGAGGTTGCGCGTGGTGAACATGCCTTGTTCTTCGAAGTACTGGAGGGCTTCTTCGGTTGAGTTGAACACCTTCGTTGCGGTTTCGGTGATGAACGGTGAAGGTGGCTTGCTCGGTTTCCAGACGACATAGACCTCTTTCGCGTGCTCCCATGCGTGCTGGAGTTCGCGTTCGACGCCGCTGGAGAGTCCAGGGATGATCTTGCCGCTCTCGGATTTGAGTTCGGGGACATAGCTGACGATCATGTCCGCTTGGTCGATGAGTTTGAAGTCGCGCATGTAGATCTGGCCGTCGATGTCGCCCGCGATGTCGAGGACCTCGCGTGTGCGCATCCGGATCGGTTCCATTTCGGTCTGCACGCCTCCGAGTTGGTGCGGCATGTGATCGAAGAAATCTTTCCCTTCCTTGAGCGCATCGAGTGCACGATCGAGCAGGAGTTTCTCGTCCACATCACCCGGGTCGAAGGTGATGAAGTGCTCCGCGAGCTCGGCGCGGAACGCGTCGATCTCGGCCATGACTTCGGGCATGTCCACGACATGGCTCATCGGGAAACTCGGGTAGACGGTCTTCATGTCCGGACGGCAGAGGAGTCTGAACATCGTGCGTTCGGTCGAAGCGTGGCGCCCGCGCGAGACGATGTAGAACTTGGAACCCGGGACGGCTTGGCTCATGAGCTCGGTCGCGAGGATTTCTTCTTCACGCCAGACCATGCAGTCTTTGAGCGTCGCGTCGATGTCGTGCGCGTTATGGAGATTCTGGTGGACGACCTCGATGTTGTCGACGAGGCAGATAAAGAGATCCGGGCGGAGTTTGTTGATCTGATCGAAGTCGAACGCGGAGAACAGCCCATGACGCCAGCGGAAGGTCGCGTGGGTGTTGACGATCATCGTGTCCTCATCGCGGGACTCGGCGATGATGTCCTTGAATGCCGCTCGGCGGAGTGAGTGGAGGCGGGAGATCGGGAGGTCGAGGATCCGTCCCTCGCGGATGTCGGGCGCTTCGTTGTACATCATTTTGCCGACATGGTAGATGGGGACGGATTCGCCCTGCTGACCCGCGAACTTGGAGACGAGCTCCAAGTATGGTTTTTTCTCCATCCCGACCTGACCTGTGACGATTGCCCGCATGTTTTTGTCTCCCAGTATGTTAGAAAGGGATGATAGACCACCCGCTTGAACTCAACGAGCGGAGTGTGTTTGGATTTGATGAACTGAGCCTTCTTTGTGGTGTCGCGAGTTGTTTGGATCGTTCTGCGGACCCAAAAAGAAACTAGCAGCCCTGGGACGAACCTCTCTCCACAAAAGAGTCCCAGCGCTGCCAGCTTGTGGTTGCAGACTACCGAAAGCGGGGGGGTGATGCAAGAGCAATCAGAGGAAATACCCAAGACTCGGACGAATTTCGTGAAGCGGTTCAGTCCTGATCCTGAATGAGCACGATCGAGAATGAGAACTCATGAACGATCCCGGTTGCTATCATGCTGTCAATCAAAACCTTATCGGACTCGTTTCCGTTTTGATCGGTGCGGAGCATCGCCAGCGTGCCGCTCGGCATGTGTTGGGGGTCGAGTTTGGGGATCCATCGAATGTCCAGATCATGCCCGGCGTCTTGGAGCGCCATTCTAATATAGAGCAGAGTTTCGGGTCGCGCCTCGATCATGTTGTGCGCGACGAGGATCGGAGTCCGCTCAGTCTGCATCTGATCGAGCGACTTGATCAGTTCGATCGCGGCGATCTGGGCAGGGATCTTCCCAGAGCTAGATCGACGCTCTGGTTCAAAGCGGATTAGATAGACCACGAATCCGATCGAGAGGACGGCTGCGAGGATCGCGGGTCTGCCGAGTGTGAGGGACCGGAGGATTGATGCGCGCTTTGCCGAGAGTGGGGTGGTGAGCAGCCAACCGACCAACGGCGCGATCGGCGCGAGGATCGGTTGTGCGTAACGATCGTTGGATACTCCGGTCAGCATCATCACGACCAGCGCACAGGGTACAGCGAGCGCGATGATCTTGGCGATGCGCAGCCGTTTCCGAAGGCTTTGGTCGAGAGCCGCTTCGGCGCGTGCGTCCGGTCCCCAAGGAAAGAGTATCGCGAGCGAAAGAGGGAGTGCGGTGAGGAGGGCGACCGGGACGAACCCCGCGAGTTTCAGCAGTCGTCCGGGTTCAAACATAAACGCGCTGGGTGCTTGGACCACGGCGTTGGGTCCTGCTGCCTCAAGCGTGTTGGACCAGTGCCACGCGAAGATCAGCGCGGCGATGATGACGGGAATCCAGATCGACGGGCGCACAAACTCGTAGATCCGTTCGCGAGGACCACTGGTCAGCACGGTGCACCCGATCAAGATTCCCAGCATGATCGGGAATCCAGCGGGTCCCTTCGTGAGCAGCATGCACAGACTGATCGTGCACAACGCGAGCTGCCAAGCAAATGCTTTGGCTCTGGGATGTCGACGGGCGCAGAGTTCGATGACGATCCACGCGCCGATCGCTGTGAAGAGGTTGTGGACCGATTCGATCTCCGCGGCTCGAGCCGGGGACCAGTAGAGTGGGGTGAGTCCCAGCGCCAGCGCCGAAGAAAATCCGGCACCGCTTCCGAACCAGCGCCTCGCAAAGAACCAAGAGCCGAGGACCATGAGCGTAAACGCAGTTCCCGAGACGAGTCTGGGAGAGAGGTCCGGGTCGGGATGGATCCGCAGCGCGAGCGAGAACAGCCAAGGAACCATCTGAGGCTTGCGGACATACTCCTGCTCAAACATGGTTGGTACCAGGTACGCTCCCGATTCGAGCATCTCGATTGCGGGGATGACGCGGTGCCCTTCTGAGCTGGTCAGCCCTTGTTGGTCGAGTTTGGGGATCGCGATCAGCGCGCACATCAGCATCACAATCATCAACTGGACAACGGGATGAGAAGCTGCGCGGCGCATCGGTGTAGGGTAGCAGGAGTCCGCATAGGATTGGGTATGGGAAGCAAGAAGGACAGCAATGGATCGGGCTCTGGGAGTGCGGGGAACGGATACCCGCTTGCGGTCCGGGAGCTGATCGAGCGACTGAGTGGTCTTCCCGGCATCGGGATGCGCTCCGCTGAGCGGCTCGCGTTCCATATCCTCAAATCCAACGCGAACGACGCGCTCGCGTTGTCCTCGGCGATCCGCGCGGTCAAGGAATCGGTCCAGCACTGCAAAGTCTGTTTCAACCTCTCCGACGAGGATGTGTGTCTGGTCTGCAGCGATCGTCGGCGTGATCGATCGGTGATCTGTGTCGTCGAGCAACCCAAGGACCTGATCGCGCTCGAGCAGACCGGGATGTATAAGGGTCTGTATCATGTGCTGATGGGGAGATTGTCGCCGCTCGATGGGGTGGGTCCCGATGACCTGACGATCTCACATCTGGTAGGACGCGTGAAACGATCACAAGAAGCGGGCGACGGCGACGGTCGTGTCCGGATCGAAGAAATTGTTCTGGGACTGAATCCAACACTCGAGGGTGATGGGACCGCGTTGTATCTCGCGCAGGAGCTCGCGAGCACAGGGATCCGGGTCACACGGCTGGCGCGCGGGGTGCCGACGGGGAGTTCGCTCGAGTTTGCGAATAAAGCGGTGCTGGGCGATGCGCTGATGGGTCGTCAGGATATGGGGTGAATCTGAACGGTCCGGATGATCCCGATCGGGTTGCATCCGTATGGAATACAATGGAAGATAGAGTCGGCGATCGCAATGCTGAGTAGGCAACGCGGGTGGTCTGTACACTGGTGAGTGAATGCGGTTTGATACCTCACAACAGATGAAGCTCGGGCAGCAGATGAAGCTGTCGCCTCGGATGATCCAGTCGATGGAGATCCTGCAGATGCCGCTCGCTGAGCTTCATGAGCGGCTCGAGCAAGAACTCGAATCAAACCCGACGATGGAGATCGTCGAGACCGCGACTCCAAGCGAAGATTCCAATCGAGATTCGGATCAATCTGTGAGCGAGGGGGCGCTCGAGATCGTTCCCGAGAGTGCTGAGGACTTTGCGCGTCTTGATGAATACACCGATGCGAACCCTGAGGCCGCGGACAATATGTTTTCGGGTTCGAAGGACCGGACGCGCGAGTTCGATGAGCTCGGACCAAGAGTCCGGACGAGTTCGGGAGAGCGCGACGCGAAGCTCGACGCGATGATGCAGGCGCCCGCTCGCGGTGCTTCGATGAGCGAGCAGCTCTCGGATCAGTGGTCGCTCACCGATGTCGAGGACACTGTCCGCACGCTCGGCGAGGTGCTGATCGCGGCGCTCGATGATGATGGGTATCTCAGAACATCGTTCGAGGAAGTCGCGGATACCGCGCCCGAATCAGTCAAAGCGATGAACCCAACCGATGCGGACTGGGAGATGGCGCTCCAAGCGATGCAGTTGTTCCTCGAGCCAACGGGGATCGGTGCGCGCGATGCGCGTGAGTGTCTGCTGATTCAGATCGATGCGCGTCTCGATCGGGTCGAGCGCGATGACGACGAGGGTCCGGAACTCAGCGGTGAGGGGTTGCTCGTTGCCCGTCGGCTCGTCGGGGAGTTCTTCGAGGACATGATGAAGAACCGGCTCCCCAAGATCGCTGGAAAGGCGGGGCTGACCCTCGACGAGATCAACCTCGGGCTCGGGGTGCTCAAGCGGCTCTCGCTTTCTCCCGGCCGAGGGATGTCGGCGAGCGAACAGACCGCCGTCTATCCGGACGCGGTGGTGGAGTACGACGAGGATACGGATCGGTATATCGCGTACCTCACAGACGGCCGACTTCCCGATGTGCAGATCAATCGCGAGTACGCACGCATGGCGATGGACAACGAGGTCGAGAAGAACGATCGAGACTTCCTGAAAAAGAACCTGTCCAACGCACAGTGGCTGATCGACGCGATCGGGCAGCGTCGTCACACGCTGCTGCGCGTGGTCAACGCGGTCGTCGATGAGCAGCGCGAGTACTTTGACTACGGCCCCGAAGCCCTCAAGCCGCTTCCGATGCAACCGATCGCGGATCGGTTGGGGATCCATGTCGCGACGGTATCCCGTGCGGTCAGCGAGAAGTTCATCATGACCCCACGCGGCGTCGTCCCGCTCCGGTCGTTCTTCTCGGGTGGTCTGTCAACGGATTCGGGCGAAGATGTGAGCGCCAACGCGGTTCGGGCCGCGATCGAAGAGTTGATCGAGTCCGAGAATAAAGCAAAGCCACTGAGCGACGAAGCGATGGTCAAGGCGCTCAAAGAGCGTGGCATCGAGATCGCACGGCGGACCGTTGCGAAGTATCGCGACCAGCTCGGGATCCCGACGGCACGGATGCGCAAGCAGTTCAAGGGCTGATCTGAGGCTTCTTATACATGATGCAACCAATCCGATCATGATCCGGATAGAGAGTCGATGATTCTCCCTCGCCATGAATCCGATCTCTCAGGAAGCGCGATCCTCCACGCGTCAGCAACAGTGGGGGAGATGTTCATCACGCACAAGTCCTACACCAACGATTTCACCCAGAGCTGGCACGAGCACGAGCGTGCAAGCATTGATTTCGTGCTCCAAGGAGGAGGGATCGGGACCTACGGCAATCGCGAGGTGCGATCATCACCCGGGCGCGTGGAGTTCTTCCGCGATGGATTGCGACACAACTTCAAAAGCAGCGGTAAGGGGATCCGCTCCATGCATGTCGTGATCCCGCGTTCTGTGCTTGAAAATTCTGAGGGGATGCACACAGTGGTTGTCGAAGAACTCCGACACACCCAAGCGGTCGGGCTCGCGGCTTCGATCCTCAATGAACTCAGCACACCGGATCGATCATCCAATCTCGTGATGGAATCGCTGACCTTTGAGCTGCTCGATGAAGTCTGCACCGCGGCGCAACAACGCAAGCGCCGTGCGGGCTGGCTTGGTGTTGTTCGCGATGCGATTCATGCTTCGTGCGAGCGTTCTCTCCCGCTCTCAGAGCTCGCGGAAGTGGCAGGCGTCAGCCGAGGGCATCTGGTGCGTGGGTTCCGCGCCTCGATGGGGATGACTCCGGGAGAATATCACAGACGGATCCGGTTGAATCGCGCTTCGGAGATGCTCGCATGCGGGGATGGATCGATCGCGCGGATCGCGAGTGCTATGGGGTTCGTGGATCAGGCGCACTTCTCTAACGCGTTCAAGAAGTATTCCGGGATCACGCCGGGCGCGTTCAGGCGCGTCGTCTCCGAGCGATAAGCACCATTGATCCAGCAAGACCAGCAAATGTTGACGAAGCCGGCACGGCGATGAGCTGGAACGCGCTGTCGGTATCAAACTGGTATTGCCAGACCCCGAACTGGTAGGTCCACGAGCTTGAGATCTGATCGGTGTTGTCGGCGTCTTGCCACTGCCACACATCAGCCGTCGGATCAATCGAGCGGGCGCTGATCGAGATCCAGTACATCGTGTCCGCTTCGAGGGTGATCGCGTTGCTGAGTATGGCGCTGTGCATGTACTCGATCGTGCCTCGGCTGGTCAGTCTCCCGGTATCTGTTGCGTTGGTCTCGCTGAGATCGAAGGATTCAGTCGAGAGGAGCTCGCTGGGCTTGATCCGCCCGTTGGGTTGGGTGCGCGAAGACCAGAATTCGATCTGGAAGGAGTCGAAGTTGGTAAGGTCGGTGTGGCTGAGCCCCTCACTGGTTCCCCACCAGTTGACCGCAGTGATCTGTGCAGATGAGCCGAGCATGAAGTTGTCCGCGTGCTTGAAGTTGCGAGTCGGTCTGGGTTCGGAGCTGCTGTACCACCCAAAGTCGGTCTGGGATGGATCGGTCGAGGTCTGGCTGTAGACGATCTCGGCTTGAGCAGCACACGCTGAGATTGAGCAGACGATCGCGATGGAGATCGCATTGAGATGTTGAATCATGGGGTCCTCCAGATTTTTGGCGTCACAACGGGTTATGCAGCATCAGTATGCCGCAGAATCTCCGGGTGTCTTGTACGAGAGTTGCGCGATCTGCACAGCCAGATCCGCTCGATCGCTCGCCTAAACTTGGGGGATGTCATTGTTTGAAGCGATCAATCTCAAGAAATCCTTTGGCGGACGGGCCGTGGTCAACGGCGTGTCGCTCGAGGTCGAGCATTCGGAGATCGTCGGGCTCCTGGGACGCAACGGTGCGGGGAAAACGACGACCTTCCGCATGACCATCGGGATGATCGAGCGCGACGAGGGACGCGTGATCTTCAACAACACGGAGGTCACCGGCCTCCCGATGTACCGCCACGCACGATTGGGGATGGGCTACCTCTCGCAGGAACCCAGTGTGTTCGGACGATTGACCTGCGAGCAGAACCTGCTCGCGATCCTCGAGACTCTCAAGATCTCGCGCAAGGAGCGGAAGCGCCGAGCCGCGGATCTGCTGGACCAGTTCGGTCTGACGCACAAAGCACACGACGCGGCGCGGACTTGTTCGGGTGGTGAGCGCCGAAAGCTTGAGATCGCTCGATCGCTGATTACAAACCCGAAGTTGATCCTCCTCGACGAACCCTTCTCGGGTGTTGACCCGATCGCGGTCGAGGACCTCCAAGAAGAAATCCGCTCGCTCACGCAGCGCGGCATCTCGATCCTGATCACCGATCACAATGTCCAGCAGACACTCAATGTCTGTGATCGTGCGTACATCCTGGATTCGGGGCGCGTGCTTGCTGAGGGGACTCCCAAGCAACTGATCAACTCGGATCTGGTCCGGAGAGCGTACCTCGGCTCCATGTTCCGAGGCGATGAGTTCGACGATTCCGAACGCTTACCAGCGAACCAGGGGGCAAGCGATGCATAAGTCTGCAAGCACACTCCTGGTTTTTTCGCTAGCTGCCGTGACCATACTGGGCGGATGCGTCGAGCGTCGCGTCAAGGTCACGAGCGAACCCAGCGGGGCGCGCGTCTGGCTCAACGACGAGATGATCGGGACAACCCCTTGCCAAGCGAGCTTCAAGTTCTACGGCAAGTACGATGTCCGGCTCGCACTCGACGGATACGAACCGATCCACGAAGGCCGCACGATGGAAGCGCCGATCTACGAGTACCCGATCATTGATCTGGCCGCGAACGCGGCTCCGATCGATTTCGAATCGGTCAACGAATGGCACTTCGTGCTGACCCCGACCGGTGAGCTTGAAGACCGCGAGGGGTTGATTGAGCGGGCAGATCGGCTTCGAGATCAATCGAAGTCTGCCCCGAAAGATTGATGCGTTCTTTATCCATTTTTGCTTGAATAATCTCTCTCGAGTTTGATATATTCTGGAATGCCGATCCGCATCTTTTTGCTAATGATTCTGATGAGCGCCCAGTTAATGGGGGTGCTGTCGTTGGGGTCATATGGGCAGACTTGGGTTCATTCTGAGCAACCCGTCAACGAGTGCTGTCCGCTCTGTGAGTTCATGGAGCAGATGGGCGGATGCGATTGCGGGTGTGTGTTGTCAGAGAACCCACTCCCCAAATCACCGGATCAACCACCGCTCGAGCGATCAACAGAGCGATACAAGCCGACGAATCGCGAGCATCTTTCGGTGGTGTATGCCGTAGCAACGACCAATGATCGCATTGGATCTACGCACAATGGTGTGTGCTCACACTCGGTTCTCGGTCATGGCCATGAGTTCCTTGCACGAACAGGGCACTGGATCATCTAAACACAAATCGGTTCTCGATTGAGTGTATTTGATTTCATTGTTTTGATGCGCGCACATCATCGCGCAAGGAGATATGTCATGAATATGAAGGTTTTTGTATCGACGTCGCTGCTCGGTTTGAGCGCGATCGGATTGGTCGGTTGTGATTCGACCCAAACGCGTGAGTCACAGGCTTCAGCCGTGAGCATGGGTAGCTCGGACGGAGCGAGTGGCGCGAAGATGCGTGTTGACGGGCTTGGGTGTCCGTTGTGCGCCGAGAACATTTCTGTCCTGATGGACAATATCGACGGGGTCACAGATTCACGGGTGGATCTCTCCAGCGGGATTGTACATGTCGAACTGGATCAGACGGTTGATGTCGCAGCTGCTGATCTCCGCCGTGCAATCGATGACGGCGGATTCACTTTCCGGTCCATTGAGTTCGTGAAGTAAGGAGTTTGAGATGCAATCCAAGATCAATCGCGCGGTCGGTCTGTTTGTTGCTTTGGTGTTCCTTGGTAGTGAGGCACACGCGCAAGCGTCGGCGCTCTCGGATGCGGCGACGCAGCCCGCGAAAGGTCGATTCGCGTGGCGCGAGCAGGCGCGGTTCGAGCGCTATGAGCTGCTGGGGAACGATATGGATCAGTGGACGATCGACACGCGGTTGATCTATGGGTTGCGCAAGGATGTGTCGTTGACGCTCAATGTGCCGACGATCCTGCGGGATCGAGATATGATCAGCGTCACGGGTTTAGGAGATCAGGAAGGACTTGGGGACACGACACTGATGCTCAAGTGGCGGTTCTGGCAACACGATCCCGCGCCGGTGGACACCAATCGACTCGCATTGATCGGCGGTCTACGGCTCCCCACCGGGACCGATGGGCTGAGCACCGAAGGATGGGATCCGTTTGTGGGACTGACCTTCACGAAGGTCGAAGACCGGCATGGTATGAACGCATCCGTTCGATACACCGTGAGCACGGACGGACTCGCGGAGCCGATCAGCGCGGGAACCGGTGATGCGGATCTGCTGACGCTGGAGACATCTTGGTTATACAGACTCTCTCCGAGCGAGTACACATCCGAGACGGATGCGTCGCTGTACTTTACAGTTGAGTCGTTTGTGGATTATGAAACCAATGGTGATGTCTCATGGCGCGTCGCGCCGGGGCTGCTGTATGAAGCGCGGCGGTGGACGGCGGAGCTGAGTCCAATTTTGCCGATTGCACAAGATATTGATCATCGCGCAGAGCTTGAGTGGGGGCTCGCGTTCGGCTTACGATTCTTGTTCTAATCGACAGAATTACGCCTTCGCGATCCGGGTCTTCACATTGTCGAGAACATTCATGAAGTTGATGTACCCGTCGTACGGCGAGTCGTAGGGGCTGAAGTATTTGTGGACATCGCCGTCGGCCCAGTACTTGGTGCACATGTAGTAGAAGTGATCGCTCGTCGTGAGCTTGCGCCAGTCGTCGATGATGTATTCCATCTCCTGCTCGCGCTTTTGGTCGCCCGCGTGTTTGATCTCGACGAGGCGCTCCTTGATCTGCTCCTCGACTCGGTAGGTTTCTTCCAGCGCGTTGTGCTGCATGTCGTTGCCGCGCCATGCGGAGAGGTCGCGTTCGGTGTCCGCCCATGAGATGAACTCGGGGACATCGTACACGCCGACGGGATCGAACCGCTTGAGCGCCTCGCTCGGCGTCGTGAAGTGGTTTTCCGTAGTGCCGTCGGCTTTGTGCGCGACATCGAAGATCGCTTCGGGAAGTTTCTGCATGAAGTTGAAGATCCCGGTGTCTTCCCATTGGTGCTCGCCGAAGGTTTCGTAGTCCATGAAGAGGTTGCAGAGGTACCCGTCGCCGTTGATGTCGTGGACCCACTTGGCGAATTTTTCGGTCGTCAGAGGCCACTCCTCCCAGCCCTTGTTGGAGAAGCGGAACGCGATGTCGTCCGAGAGTTTGTAGTTCTTGAGCAGCAATCCGAACGGTCGTCCGTCGGGTCCCATCAACGGCTGATCGTCCTCGCCGTTGGGAGGGCGGTAGACATGGTTCGGGGAGCGGTACCCGAGGTGACGGTCTGTCCCTTCACAGATCGTGCCGAGGAAGCGTGGGTTGCCGTGCTCGTCTTTGATCTTCGCAAGAGCGCGGGAGAGCTCGTTGGTGTAGATCAGCTCGGTGTTCCGGAACACGGTAGGCGTCTGCCCGAAGTGCTCCTGGATCAGTCTGGTGTGCTTGTCCACCTGATGAGCGAACTCGTCTTGGGAGTAGATGTAGCTCAGCGAGTGGTAGTAGGTCTCGGCGACAAACTCACAGCATCCGGTCTCAGCAAGCTGGACGAATAGATCGAGGACATCGGGGCAGAACTTCTTCCATTGGTCGATAACCGTCCCGGTGATCGCGTAGGAGAGCCTGAAGTTCCCCTCGTGGCGCTTGACCAGATCGAGCATGAGTTTGGTCGTGGGTCGGTAGCATTTTTCAGCGACCTTCTCGCAGATGGTGCCGTTGGCGTCTTCGTCGAAATAGAACGGGTCCGTGTGGAAAACGGAGTATGGCTTGAGGCGGTGCGGCTGGTGGACCTGGAAGTAGAAGTTGATGGATGCCATGGTGAGTAACCCCTTTGGTGAGCGCCATTGTGATCCATGCGTGCTCACAATGCAAGCGCGTTTCGTTCAGATTGTAGGAAGCTCCGGGTCCCGCTCAGGTTTTGAGGGCGCTGAACTGGGCGACCGCGACTACCGAGAGGATCATGACGGGGATGAACACGCCGATGGTGGTCGGGAGTCCGGGGATCGCGGCGGTCGCGCCGATGACTCCCGCGATGAGGGTGATGATCGCGATGGGGGCGCAGCGGATGGACTGGATGACCATGTTCTTGGGTTCACGGGTCGCGTAGAACGGGGTCGCGATGATCAGCGTCAGGATCCCCGAGATCATCATCGAGAAGCGACCCAGCGCGATCCGCTCGTAGCGGGCGCGCTTGTCGGGGTCCTTGAGCGTCTCTCGGCTCAGCATCTCGCGGGCCTGCGCGAAGGACAGCGCCTGGGAGTACGACTCGTAGCGGTTGATCCGGAGTTCGTTGGGGTCCAGCGAGGACTCGATCCGCGCGATCGGGACCGGCTGGCCGACGGTGGTCTGGGTACGGGTCTGGGCGCTCGCGTTCTCGAGGTCCCACCCGCCGTCGCTGTAGGTCGCGGACTGTGCGAAGATCGAGCGGGCGGTGTGCCCGTTCTCGTCGCGTTCGAGGATGTACAGGCCTTCAAGTGTGTTGGTGTTCGCGTCAAACGCCGCGGCTCGGAACAAGCGACCCTGACCGTCCTCGGTCAATGGTACCGAGTCCACGCTCAAGCGATGATCCCCCGCGTCCTCGTGGTCACGCACCAGCAGCGGCGCGATCTTCGGGATGATGAACTCCTGGTTGACCGCTTGAAGCAGCGTGAGCCCGATCGCGACGAGCAGGACGGGCTTGATGATTTTGTGCAGACCGATTCCCGCGGCCATGAGCGCGATGAGTTCGCGGTTCTTGGACATCTGGGAATAGGTGAACCCCATCGCGCCGACCATGACCATGCCGAGCAGGAAGTTGTAGAGCTGAAGAAGCTTTGGCCACCACAGATCCGCGATGAGCAGGATCGAGAGGACCGACTTGCGGATCGTTCCCGGATCCTCTTCCCCGGCCTGCGCTCCAAGACGCTTGGCCATGTCCACAAACTGGTCGATGTTGAGGGAGACATCGATGACCACAATAAAGCTAAAGAGAATCACAAAGAGCAGAACGACATTCGTCAGGAACTGGCGCGCGATGTAGCGGTCGAGGAGGGACATCTGGATGATGATATGCCCCGCAGTCTAGGAACAGTCGGCTGGTCGACTCAGAGCGTGAACTTACGATCAGGTCTCGGGAGTCCCGATGCGAAGAACTTCGCGATCCCCCAACCGATGATCGCGCCGAGGAAGACATCAGACGCGAAATGAGCGCCGGTCATCAATCGGGAGTACGCGCACCCGATCGCGAGCAGGATCAGCAACGGGCGGAGCTTGGGGAGGAAGTATCCGAGCATGCACGCACCACCGAACGCGACCGCGGCGTGACTCGACGGGAGCCCAAGATTGTGCCCATCGATGAACCCAGAGAACGGGAAGCGGAAGTGGTACCCGCCTTCCTGGATGATCGCGTCGCTGACGGGACGCTCGCGCGAGAATACGAGCTTGAGCAGTTCTGCTGCAGCACCAGACAGCACCGGTGCGAGGATCATCGGGATCGCTCGCTTGAAGTCCCGATCCTGAAGCACCAGCGCGATGGACACGACGATCCAGGTCCCGATAAACCCGATGATGCGAAGGAGTCTGTACCAGTCCTCACCCTCGAACGAACGGTCCACGCGTCCGTTGTCGGGATTGACGGTCGTGAGTGCGTGGAGCAGGACGAAATCCAACAGCGATACGAGCACGAACGCGATCAGCAGCACCGCCGAGAGCTGGTAGATCGTGAGCCATTGTGCTCGTCGTTCGTTGGGTGTTCGATAGGTCATGGGGTCTGCGTGTCCGGTTTACTCATCGGATCAGGTACGGGTGTATTGGCTTTATCGAGCCGTCTGCGGGGGGCCCATGAGTTGAAGTTGGTGAAGTTGTACCCAATATACGAAGTCCGGTTGTCCACCGGTTCGTGATCGAGTTGACCGATGTCCCGGACCTGATCGAATCCGGCGGTCCATTGATCGATGCGTCCGCCCATTAACAGTCCAGGGCGTCCCTGAAGCGGAGCGAGCGTATTGGGATTCGAGAGGTCCGTGGATTCCCAGAGGTCGTACTGGGTTTTGCGTCCGCCGACGAACGCGGAGATGCAGTAGGTGGTGGGGTGTCCATCGAGGTAGAACGCGAGTTGCGATGCTCGCCCGTAGTGCTCGGTCATCAGGATGGGTTCTTGATTGGTCTGCTCACGGAGTTCATCGAGTTGTGCTTGGACGGCCGCCGCGTGCTCGCGCATCCCGGACATGCGCGAGATCGGAATGTACTGCCCGACGATCGCACGCTTGGATGCCCAGTGTCCGATCGGGAAGAACACCAGAGCCGCGACTCCGATGAAGATGGACGCGCCCCACGCAAACTTCACCGGATGATCGTTGCGCTTGACCCCGTCGATCGCGGCCCACGCGGCGGGAGGGATCAGCGAGACGAATCCCGCGAGCGCCCAGTTGCCCTCGGTCTGCGTGATCAGCGAGACGACCAAATAGAACGCAAAGATCGGCATCGCGAACCAGAGCAGGGTCGCGGTGGATGATCGGAATGGCGCTTCAGCGTGCTTGCGAACATTGAGGAGCGCGAAGATCGCGAGAAACAACACCCCGGCGCCAATCGCGATCTGGAGCACGATGTATTCGAGCATCCACAGCGGGGTCCATGGGAGCTTGGTGACATTGGTGTTCTCAGTATCGCCGCCCTTCATCCCAAGATGTCCGAGGAGATGTCGGAATGTTGCCCAGTCGTGACCCGAGTTCCAGATCAGTACAGGGAGCAGACCAACGAGTGACACGAGCAGGCCTGCGAAGAACCACTTCCATTGGATCCTGTTGGTTGTGATGAACAGTCCAGCGAGCAGCACGCCTGGAACAAGGAGCAGGATGGTGTACTTAAAGATGAATCCCAGCGCGATCATCAGACCAAACCCGATCCATGACCTTGGTGAATCTTTGATCAGAGCCTTAGCCGCGAAATAGGTTGCGCCTGACCAACACGCCGTGTAGGGCGCGTCGATGGTCATGACGAGGCCAGCGATTGCAAGACCCGGCACGCACATCCACAGCAGCGCGGACACAAAGCTGGTGAGGTGGTTGTTGTAAGCGACCTGTGCCGTTTGAAGAATCGCATACGAACCCAGCGCCGATGCGATGAGTGCCGGAAGCCGGACAGCGAGTTCGGTATTCCCGAGCAGAGTCGTCGAAAGATAAATCACCCACGCGACCCCGGGTCCTTTGGAGTAGTACGACCAATCGAGGTGGCGCGACCACTCCCAGTAGTGGGCTTCATCTTCCACAAGCGTGTAGGGAGAGATCATTTGCCAGATCAATCGCACAACAAACAACACAAGAATCAGCGCGAGTCCAGCGATCGGCTTTCGGCCGAGCGTCATCCACCAGCGCTGGACTTCAGGTTGTGAACGGGTCGTGCTCATCAGGATTAGTGCTTGGAGACCTTGCGGAGTGCGTTGAGGGTGTACCCGATGATCAGCAGGATTCCTGACCACAGCAGCGGGAGCGCGACCGCTCCAGATTTGTGCACCGCTTGCTGTCCGCCGGAGATGAACAACACCGTCAAGAGTGCCGGGAAGAACGACCAGAGGTAAATCATCAACGGCTGCGCGTACCGCAGACGCATCGCGGTCACACCACCCGCGAGCACCATGATCAGCGAAGAGATCGAGAACGCCCAGCGTTCGTGAACTTTCGAGAGCACCTCGCGCCCGAGATCCTCAACCTCAAACTCCAGATTCTTCGCGAGTCTGGAAACCGTTGAGTTGTACTGGATCGATTCCTCTGCTCTGTACGGCTCAGCAACCTCGAGCATCCGGGCACTCGGGATCTCGAGCAGCTCAGGAAGCGGGTCCTGATCGATATTTAGGTTGGCGTATTCGGTCTGCGCGATCTGGGTCTGGGTCGATGCGTCGTTGGACTGGATCGTGATGTTGAACAGCTCGAGTTCCATCGCGAGGTTGTTGGTTGACGAACCCGCATCAAACGGGTCTATCTTCGCGGCCGTGTTCGGATTGATGGTCGCGGAGAGCACGCTCAAACGATCAACACTCGAAGACCTGCTCGTGCTTGATCGGTTGCTGGTCCTTTTGATCTCAACTTCGATCGTCCCGGTCGATTCCAGCGGCTTGAGCACCCAATTCTTCCGATCTCGCTCGATCGATCCAGCAAGCACCGTAATGGTCTGATTCGGGCCGGCGCGGAACTCGATGGACTGTCCCGAGTTGACCATCTCTTGGAGCGTCTTGAATGCTTCGATCGATGCGATCGCTCGCGCCAGCTCGACTCGCCGACGATCCACGAAGTTCATGAGATCCGGATTCTCTTCGAGCTGCTCCATCTCGCGAGCGGACATGAACTTGGGATCGTCTTTGAAGACCCTCGGGATCGGGATCGCTGGTGAGGTGACCGAGTCCCACGCGACCGCGTCGCCTTCTTCATTAATCGTGAGGTCTTCAAACTTCATGACCACCGCGCGGTCGTTGTCGTTCCCGATGCGTGGCCGATCCTCAGGAGAGAGCGTCCAAGCGGGGAGGAGGAGGATCCACGCGCGTGCGGCGGTGCCATCGATCCGGATGGTCCCGTCGTCGTTCGCTTCGACCATGACGACCCCGCCGAGCAGGAACTGCTGTTCGATCGGTGATCCCTCTTCTGGAGCGACTTCCTCGACCTGATCCGCGTGGATCTCTGTGTTCCCGACCATCGCGGATTGTCCCTGCGAGAGGGAGTTGACGAGGATCTTTGCGAAATCGCGTGTGACCATCTCCTCCATGCGTTGCAAGAAGCGTGGGATGATCTGGTTGTTGAGTGCGACGAGCCCTCCCGCGAGGAGGATCCCCGAGACCAGCATCGGGAACAGGACCTGGCGGTGCGAGATCCCAGACGCGAAGGTCGCGGTGAGTTCGTTCTCAGAGACCATCCGGTGGTAGGTCATCGTCGCGGAGAATCCCGCCGCGAACGGGAGCGCGTACGCGAGCATTGGGGGGATCGCGTATCCGAGGAACCGGAACGCTTGATCGATGCTCAGCGAGCCGTCCGCGAGGGGCTTGACGGTCGTCGCGAACGCGATCGCGGCGACGACCACCGATGTGGTGATCAACAGCATCCGCCAGAACTCGAACAGGATTGATCGCCAGAGCGTCCAGAGCATCCAAGATGGTAGGGTTCAGAAGCCGGTTTTTTGGGAATTTGTCTCAGGCGCTGCATCGACCGCTCGGATGGGATCGAAATCATATCGTCGAGATTCTGGACTGGTTTCGGAGGTCTGATCGCCCCAAAACCGTAATCGGAGTGCCGGCACATATGGATCGCTTCTCCAAGAGTGATCCCGACAATCTACTACAAGTGACCTGGTTTCCTGTGCCAGGTACCTTTCTCCACTGCGGGCGCGTTCCAACGAACGCGTCCGCTGCTGGTTATGGATCAATCAGTTCGCTGGCGCGACCTCGACCTTCCCGCCCGGCTTATCCATGATCGTCAGGTTCATCGAGCTGAGTTGATCGCGGATCTCATCGGCGGCCGAGAAGTCCTTTGCTTTTTTGGCTTCCGCTCGTTGCACGAGCAGCGACTCGATCTCGTCCGATGGAGTGACGCCGGGTTGGTACACCGCAATCCCAGAACTCGACTCTGCAGATTCAAGCCTCTTGAGTGATAGGATCCCCAGGATCTCGTCAAAGATCCGGAAAGCCTCCGAGTCCGATTGTGTTGGGGA
Source organism: Phycisphaerales bacterium (assembly GCA_017640485.1). Taxonomy (GTDB): domain Bacteria; phylum Planctomycetota; class Phycisphaerae; order Phycisphaerales; family UBA1924; genus UBA1924. The sequence continues at coordinate 82,291 of JAEPQP010000001.1, forward strand.
CTCGGTTTCCTTGATCCAGGTATTGATCGCACCGATTGCGCCAGCGATGTTGAGATCATCACTCAACGCATCACGCACACGCTGGACCACAAGTTCGTTCTGCTGACCCCTTTCTCCAGCTTTCCCGGCTTCAACAAACTTCCTCCAGCGTTCGATCTGCTTTGCGGAATCCTTCAATCCCTGCAGTGAGAAATCCGCATTGGCGCGGTAGTGCGTTTTGATCAACTCGAGTCGGACGGCGGCGGGGTCGATCCCCTTCTCGATCAGATCCGAGAGTGTGTACATCGTCCCTTTGGACTTGGACATCTTCTCCCCTTCGACCTTCAGGAATCGAGCGTGGAACCAGTGCTTTGCGAAATGATCCGATCCAGTGAAGCAGCAAGACTGCGCGATCTCGCATTCATGATGCGGGAAGATGTTGTCTTCCCCTCCTGAGTGGAGATCGATTGATGCGCTCTTGGCGCGTGCGGCTTTGAGTCCGCCGGGGACGAGGCGCTCGAGCGCCATCGCGCTGCACTCGATGTGCCAGCCGGGGTATCCCTCGTCCCAGCCTTCGCACTGCGCATGATCAGGCGCGGACCATCGCATCTTGTGGGTCTTGTCTTCCTTCCAGAGGAGGAAGTCCGCCGGGTGATGCTTCTCGGATTGCTGCGCGTCGTCGACGCGTCCACCCGCGCCTCCTTTGAGCTGATCGAGCGTGTTCCCAGAGAGCTTGCCGTAGGTCGGGAACTCCGCGGTGTTGAAGTACACCGCCCGCGATCCGGGAGTTCCCCCGACATACGCGGCTCCGGAATCGAGCAGGTTCACGATCACGGATTTCATGTGCTCGACATGATCCGAAGCGCGAGGCATCAACGATTCGTCGTCCTGCGCCTCGATCGCGACCTTGAGTCCGAGCTTGATCGCGTCGGACTTGAAACGTTGCTCGTAGAAGCGTGCGATCTGACGGGGATCGTTTGGGTCGATGTCCGCGCCCTTATGAATTTGGCCGTCTTTCTTGGATTCCATGAGTCGTTCTGCAGCGACTTCCATTTTGTCCTGACCCCCGCCGTCGGCGTGCTCATCGTCGGTCATGTGCCCAACATCAGTGATATTCATCACATGCACGACTGTGCGCGGGCCATGATGCTCTGAGCCGTCGGCGGCTTCGAGTGTGCATAGTGGGGATTCCACCCATCTTCTTAATAAGTCAGCAGCAAGGAATGAGCGAAAGTTCCCGATATGCGCGTCGTCGTACACTGTTGGACCGCACGAATAGAAGGTAATCCGAGCGGGGTCTGTTGGGAGAAAACGCTCATTTTTCTTGGTGATTGAGTTGTATAATGTGAAAGTCATCACTCGATCGTAGGGATCGACCTATGCTGACCAACAGGAAAATTACTCTGGAATTTCTACCAATGAGCCCATCTGACGAAATTTTTACCGTGCTGAATCGCGAGCCTGGGACCGGTGTATCCGTGCTGGATCGCAACGGTGTGTTGCTCTATCTCAATGAAGAATCCATCCGTCTCTTTTTCAAAGAGCCTCGGACACTCGAAGACCTTCAAGGCAAGGACATGTTCGAGATGGGATTCCCAAAGGAATGGGCAGAGGAGCGCCTGCGTCTGATCCGTCAGATCGAGGAAACCGGTGAAGAGATGATCCTCCGCACAATCTGGCAGGGGCGCCAGCAGTTCAGCTGGATGCGGCCGCTGGATCAAGAAGACGGCGAGGACTTCCGCGTCCTGATCGTGACCCGGCGTATGGGTGCCGGGGAAGAATCCGATCGACTCCAAGACTCCGAGATGCAGGTCGTGAACTCGGAAGTCGCGGGTCTTGGAGAACTTTCTCAACTCACCAAGCGTGAGATCGAGGTGCTCGCGCTGATCGGTCAGGGATTGACTGCAAAGGAAATCGCGTCGATCATGCACCGCTCGGTCAAGACGATCGAGAACCACCGGATCTCGCTTGGGACCAAGCTCCAGAAGTCCAACAAGGTTGAGCTCGCGATGATCGCTCGTCAAGCGGGACTGACCGCGGACGACTCCATGCGTTCGCGCGTTCCATCAAATCCCGCGACTTGACCGATTTCTCGATCACAACTCACTCGATTTCAACCTCGGCGGGAGCGTGCTCCACAGCGATCCGCAGCACGCGGGTTGGTTCAGCTTCGAGGATCGTGATGTGCATCTGGTCTTGTGTGACCTGCTCGCCTTGCTCAGGGATCCGTCCGAGCGTGGTGTTGATGTACCCCGCGACCGTATCGTAGTCATCCGATTCCGGGATCTGGAATCCCAGTTGCTCGAGTTCGTCATTCGCGTCGTCGATCTCTGTGCGTGCATCGATTTCAGCAAGGGTCGCGCCCTCATTGATATCGACACCTCTCGGATCGTCTTCTGGATCCTCGTATTCGTCCTGGATCTCGCCGAAGATTTCTTCGACGATATCTTCCATCGTGACGAGTCCGGAGGTTCCGCCGTATTCATCGATGATGATCGCGATATGGACCTTGTCCGCGAGGAGCTGCGCGAGCAACTCGCGAACAGTTTTGGTTTCTGGCACAAAGGTCGGATCACGGAGGATGGACTTGAGATTGAACTCAACCGAGCTGTCAGAGCCGTTGGCCATGATCCAGCTCAAGAGATCCTTCGCGTAGAGCATCCCGACGACATGATCGAGGTTTTCTTCATAGACCGGGACTCGGGAGTGGCCGTGCTCGTCGATGAAGCTCTGGACCGTCGCGAGATCATCGGTGTACTCGAGTGCGTCGACCTCTGTGCGCGGGGTCATGACCGATTCTGCGAGCGTTGAGCGGAACTCGACAACCGCTTCGATCATGTCGCGTTCCGCTTCATCGATGTGTCCTTCGCGTTCACCCTCTGAAACAACCGACATCAGTTCGGAGCTCAGCGCGTCTTGAGCGGGCTCAAGATCAGTCCCCGCGAGTCTCCGGATGACCTCGTCCACGAACCGCATGAGCACAAGGATTGGGTAGAAAATCGTGTGCAGTCCTCGGATAGGTGCCGCGAACATCGCGATGGTCCGCTCGCCCGCGTGGTTCGCGACCCCGATCGGAACCAGGAACGCCGCGACCCAGGTGAGCACCGAAGCGACCAAAAGCCCGATGAACACCGATCCGAGCGTGAGCGTGGATTGTTCTCGGATACCAACAACCCACGACACACACGCAAGACCAACGAGCATGTTGAGCATCAATCGAGTGATCGCGATCGACGCGGCGTGTCCATCCGGATCGCTCTCGATCGTCTGGAGCCGCTTGGAGAGTGCGGATTCTTCATCACGCTGGATGATCGACGCGAGCTTTGCGCGAGACATGGTCAGGAGTGAGAGCGAGAGCGAGGAGAGCAATCCTGAGAGCAGCAGCAATACACAAATGATCAGGAACGACCATCCGGGACTCAGGGAGCCGTCCACTGAAGGCATCTCGTACCCATCAGTCGCAAGATCAGAATCAACCACCACGCTCTCGTTGAGCAGCGCGTCGGATTGATCCTCGATCACCTCGGTTGGCTGGTTCATGTCATCAGTCTGACTCGATTGCGCGGCCATCAGCTTTCCCCCAGATCAAACAATGGACCGATCCCAGCGAGGATCAGCAGCTCGTCTTCGCGCGCATGCATCCGCGCATACTCCGTGTCATCGTGATCGTCATACCCAAGGCAATGGAGCGTGCCATGGACGATGTACAGCAACAGCTCGTGGAGCGTGGAGTGTGATCGCTGCTCCGCTTGGCGCTCCGCTTCGTCGTAGCACACGATCAGATCCGTGTCGAGGATCTTGTGTTCGATCGGGTGCTCGTGGTTGAGGTCGAAGGTCAACACATCGGTGGTCCCCGAGATTCCGGAGAACCGCTCGTGGGCATTCGCCATCATCGGATCGTTGACAATCTTCACGCGGATTGAGCCAGCGAAATCCAACTGCGAGAACACCGCGCCGGCCCACTCGTTGAGCTGGTCGTGCTCGGAGGTTGAGAGAAGGTGCAATGGGTCGATCAGCTCAAGGGCGATCGACCGCGCCGGCGGAGGGTAGGGATCATCATCAGTGATGGTGGGCATCGCGGATAGCACTCAGGAGCGGATCAGCCCTCGTGCCTACGCGGCGATTGGTGATCCGGGAGTGGAAAATCGAACGCCATTATATCGACCTCATTGGAAAGCAGATACGGAGATATCCACATGAAGGGGATAATTACACAAATAAAAACCAAACAGATTGTTATATATGTCAAGATAGGCAAGGAAAAATATGAATTTGCCGATAAGTTTGATTGAAGGTTGTGTGTTTCGATCATTCTATACAGATCTCTCTCTCCTCCAGCGGGGTGCCGTGGACCCATGGCACCCTGCTTTCTTTTTGCGCCGCGCGTGGTCGAGAATCATGGATCGCTAGAATCCACATTGATTCTGTAGCACTCACTCCTATGAGAATGTGATGGACTTTGGCAACGAAAGTGTTCTGGTAACTGGTGCCGCGGGATTCATTGGCTCGCATGTCTCGATCCGATTGCTCGGCCTTGGCGCGAAAGTCGTCGGGATCGACAACTTTGATCCGTACTACGCGCGAGAACTGAAAGACCACAATCTCAAGATGGTTGATGAGGCTGGCGGCGACTTCGTCTTCAAGCAGATGGACATCTGCGATACCCAATCGCTCGAGTCGCTCATGAAAGCAGAAGGCGTGACCGGCGTGGTGCATCTCGCCGCCAAAGCCGGGGTGCGTCCATCAATCGAAGATCCGGTCGGGTACAGCTTGCACAATGTGGTTGGGACACAGTCGGTGCTGACCGCCGCGAGCAGTGCAGGATGCAAACGCGTCTCCGCGGCCTCATCCTCTTCAGTCTATGGGAACAACGAGAAAGCACCATTCAGCGAGGAGGATTCTGTTGAGCATCCGATCTCGCCGTATGCAGCGACGAAGCGCTCGTGTGAACTGATCGGCGAGACCCACTATCAACTCACCAGACTCCCGGTCGCGATGCTCCGGTTCTTTACCGTCTTTGGTCCTGGACAGCGTCCGGACCTCGCGATCCGCTTATTCCTCAACAAGATCGGGCGCGGCGACACCATCACAATGTTCGGCGACGGATCCATGAGCCGGGACTTTACCTACATCGATGACATCGTTGCAGGAGTCCTCGCGTCTTACGAGAAGATCGACGAGCACGGCTATCGCATCTGGAACCTCGGCAGCGACCATCCGATGGAACTCCACAAGCTCATCTCAACCGTCGCTGAAGTGGTTGGCAAGGAAGCGATCATCGATCAGCAACCGATGCAGCCGGGCGATGTCAACCGCACCTGGGCGGACCTGGCGCGTTCCAAGTCCGAACTCGGGTACGGCGCGACCACCTCGATCCGCGACGGAATCGCGAAGCAGTGGGAATGGATGCAAAGCAACGTAGAACTCATTCATAAGGCCGGAGGCTAAGTCTCGTGAGCAAACCCAAGATCCGTGTCCTGCGCCACCTTGCACGCTCCGGCGGAACCCTGATCTCCAAGTGCCTTGGATGCATGGACGATGTGGTGCTGATCTCGGAGATCCACCCCGCGAACCTGATGGTCACGAACCCGATGAAGCAAGCGGTCGAGTGGTTCAAGCTGGTCCCCCGCACACAGATGATGGCGTGGAAACTCCGCAAGGGTCCGACCTTCGAGCAGTTCATCTGGGCGTGTCATACCACAGCACAATCACGCAACCAGATCCTCGTGCTCCGCGACTGGTCGCACCTCGACTACCACGGCGTGCCCTTCGCGAATCCAACCATGGGATCCGGACTCACCGATGCGCTCGAGCCGATGTTCGATGTCGTGGTCACATGCACCGTTCGTCACCCGCTCGATCAGTACCTCTCATTTCTCGGAATCGGAGGCGGGAAGCGGTTCACACGGGCTGAGTACCTCAAGGGCTGCGCCGAGTACGCGAAAGCCGCGGTTGATACGGGGTATGTGCGTTACGAGGACTTCACGAACGAACCTGAGAAGCACATCCGATTGATCTGCGAGCGACTGGAGATGCCGTATGACGAGGGTTTCCTCAATAAATGGTGGTCCTACACAACCATCACAGGCGACACGGTAAAGTCCGTCGGTCGAGGGAATGAGTTCAAAGAGATCCGCTCGTTCAAGCGGAGATCCGTTGATGAGGAACTCCTTAAGGAGTTCCGCGCCAACGAGGATTACCAGAAGACCTGTGAGCTGCTCGGATACGAGCAGTAGGTTTAGCTGCCGAGATACCCAAACTCTTTCAGATCTGTATTCCAAGCGCTGTTGAAGGTCGCGTCCAGTCCCGGCGCGATGGTGTTGAGCGATTGGTTGGAGAGCCCTTTGTTCACAAAGAAGTGTCCCTTCTTCGAGGCCTCGCTCGTCCCTACAAACAGTCGCTTGGAGAGATCGTTGGACTTGTCCGCGTTCTTCTCGCGGATCTCCAGGGCGCGCATGAAGTCGAATGAGCTGTGCTTGACGGCAAGCTCGATCTCCTCATCTGTCCGGGAGATGTCGAGGAACGCGAGGATGTCCTTCAGTCCAGATACAGGATCACTCTTGAGTTCTTCGTAGCGGAGATTGAGGACTTCAAACCGATCGGTGTTGCGCCATGAGCGAGCGTGCGAGGCCCAAGATCCGAATCCGTTCTGCAACCATCCAGGTCCGCCGCCGAGCTTGATGAACTCTTTCGCGAAAGTCTTGTTGGTGTCTTTCAGCGACCAAGACTTCTTCGCGGCGAGCTTCCGGTAGTTGAGCGCGCTGAGCAAGATATCACGCGGGTTGCGGATGATGTGGATCGCTTTGAGCGTGTCGTTGATCTGTGGATGCTGGTCCGTCAACTGAAAGTGGGTCTTGATATAAGTCGGCCCAGACTCAGGTGGCTCAAAGGGCATCTTCCGATGGATGTCGGGGATCCTGAGCGGAACATCCGCAGAACGTTTCGGTTCGCCGTAGAGCGACGCGTAGAGCATGAAGCGGAGCCAGGTGTTGCCGCTCTTGGGATAGGAAGCGATCCAGACAGTGGACATAACAGGTCTCGCGGGTGGGCGGCTTACAACGATCGCGTGCACAGACGCGTCCAGAGTGTACGGTATGCGTCCAACACCTTCCGGGTGTACGGCTCCTGCTCACACAACGAGGATCCGAGCATCTGGGATCGGATTTCCTCACGCTGCTGAGCAGATCTCCACCCTTCGTCGATCAACTCGATCGCTCTGGAGATGTAGTCGGATTCCGTTTCAGCGATCAGGTCCTTGCTTCCCACAGCGCTCAGCAGCGATGCGCTCACCCGCCCGGCATGCGCGTTCCCGAGCAGTGTGAGCACCGGTACACCCATCGAGAGTGCTTCGCATGTGGTGGTCGTCCCGGTATAAGGGAATGTATCGAGCGCCAGATCCAAATCGTTGTAGGTATCTAGATGCGCTTCGGTGGTCTCGGAGAACCCGCGTAGATCGAGTCGCGATTCGTCAATGCCTAGAACTGAGAACCGCTGGAGGAGCTCGTCTTTGAACTCGCTGTTGGCGAGTTTGGAGGATTTGATCATCAGCCGGGTATCGGGGCGCTGCTCGAGGATCCGGACCCAGACCTTTATGGTCGAGTCGGAGAGTTTCTTGAGATTGTTGAACGACCCGATCGTGATCGGGCGATCCTCGTCAGGTTCTCGGATCGCGGGCATGCACGCCGGAGGTCGATAGCACAGGAAGCACCCCGGGAGTCTGATCAGTTGCTCGGTCGCAAGTGGATCCGCAGCGGGAGTCGGATCCGTGATCTCATCGACGAACCGAGCGTCGATGCGCGAGAGCCCGGTCGTGTTGCCGTACCCGATGAAGGTGATCTGGACTGGCGCGGGTTTGGACGCGAACACCGAGAGCTTGTGACCCGCGAAGTGCCCCGCGAGCTCGACGAGGATATCGATCTGTTGATCCTTGATGTACTTCGAGAGTTCCTGCGCGGGCTTGGTGCTGCAATCGTGCCAGTGATCAGCGCACTCATCGAGTCGCTCGGTGACCTCGTCTCGATGCGCCGAGGTGGTGAATACATGCGTCTCAAACGAACCGCTGTCGGTGCACTGAAGGATCGGTTCCAGGAAGTAGGTGATCGAGTGCCGATGTAGGTCCCCAGACAGGTACCCGATTTTCAGTTTCCGATCCGGATCCAGATCAAGACTCGTATGACGGTGAGGCGGGATGTGTTTCTCGAGCTCGTCGCCGTAGTCCTTGTGGGCTTGGTAGACCTGTTCTGGTGATTTCGTGTCGTCGTAGGAGTACGCGAGGGCGCGTAGATCAAGAAGTCCGGGGTGCTTCCGGATGCGCTGCGGCGCTGATTCAAGGATTTCGATCGCGCGGTGCGCGTGGGTGGTGTCCAGTTCGAGCAGCGCCCGATTCACTAACGGATCGGGAAGGTCAGGCATCAGGTCGTGGACCTGCTTGAGCACTGTTCGTGCGTGTGCGTACTCGCCGAGCTGCGAGAGCGTGTTGCCCAATCCCGAGAGCGCGCCCGGATGGCTGGGTGTTGCTTTGAGTGCCAGTTCGTAGTGCCTGCGTGCCTGCTCGTGATCTTTGTTGAGCGCGTGGAGCGATGCGAGCGTGGACTGTGCATCCGCGTTTGACGCATCAAGACCCACAGCGGTCTGCGCGTGATAGAGCGCCCGATCATGCTCTCCAACCCCGGCGCAGATCATCGATGCGAGCGTCTGCACATGCGAAGACTTGGGTTCCTTTGCGAGCAGCCGGGTGATCTGGGACTGCGATTGAGTGAGCTGCCCCTTCTGGTAGAGCGCGTAGATCTCTTGGATCTGCTTGAGCAGTTTGTTGTGCTTCTGGATCTGTTGCGGCGATGGGCTCATGCTCTGCTCGCGCTGTGCTTGGTGATGAGTGTATTGGCAAGATCTTTCGCGGCTTGGTGGACCGCAAGCACTTCGTCGAGAGTAGCCGCGGATTCGCAATCAAAGGATTCGAGTGTCTCGCTGACGATTCGTGTGATGGACCCGAAGTTCAACTCATTCCTCAAGAACGCTTCAACCGCCGCTTCGTTCGCGGCATTGAATACCGCGCCGGCGCTCCCGCCGCGTGCGATGACCGACTTTGCGAGACCGATCGCCGGAAATCGATCGGGGTCGATCGCGCGGAAATCCAACGAACCAAGCCGAGCAAGATCCATCGGATCGGGTTGCATACTCGCTCGATCGGGATGCGTGAGTGCGTGCTGGATCGCGCATCGCATGTCGGTCGGTCCCAAGTGAGCGACGATCGATCCGTCTTCGGTTTCGAGGAACGCGTGGGCCGCGGATTGCGGATGGATCACGGCATCAAGCTGATCGGAATCCAAACCAAAGAGCCATCGCGCTTCGATGAGTTCCAGTGCTTTATTCATCAGGGTGGCGCTGTCGATCGAGACCTTCTTGCCCATCGACCAGGTCGGATGATCGAGCGCTTCCTGGAGCGTTGCGTGCTCAATACTCTCGAGCGATCGGTCGCGGAACGGACCACCCGAGGCGGTCAGGGTCACCTTGCGGATAGAGCCGGGCGCGTTGAGTGTCGGGGGTGTGTAGTGAGGCCCCATCAGCGCGAGCATGCACTGCCAGAGTCCCGCGTGCTCAGAATCAACCGGCAGAATCGACGCGCCGCTTTGAGTCGCGGCGTGGGTGACCAGATGACCCGCCGCGACAAGCGATTCTTTGTTCGCAAGCGCCAGGTTGATCCCGAGCTCCGCTGACCGCAGCGTGCTCGCGAGTCCAGCGATGCCAACAATCGCGCCGACCACGAGGTCTGGACGGGTCTCCTCGACCAATCGGGTCGGTGCATCGTCTGCGTGGATGAGCCGGCGCTGATCGAGCGGCTCACTGCTGGCGCTCGCTGAAGAAACACCGATCAGAGCGTCAGGGTGCTGTGCGCTTTGCTCGCTCAGCATCGTGGTGTTGGAACCAGCCGCGAGTGCGACGACTTCGTAATGGGTCGGGTGCTGTCCCTGCTTGTGGAGCATGTTCAGATGCGTGATCGTATCGAGTGTCTGCGTGCCGATGGACCCGGTGGATCCGAGCACGGCAACGCGCATCGTCTCAGGAGTGCTGTTCGTGTTGGATTGATCAGGACTCATGGATGCTTGTTGAACCTTTACAACGCATCGCGGTCGATCGACGCGACCTCAGCGCTGCTCAGCTTACGCCGACCTCCGGAATACAGCCCGCGCCGGCGAGGCTTGGGTTCCGCGACGGGCTCTGATGAAGACTTGGATTCAGACTGTGCTTCCTTGGTCGACTTGGATCTTGATCGTGACTTCTTGGGTTTCTCATTGCCCTTGTCATCGGTCTTCTTATCGCTGTTCTTCTCAGCGACGGGCTCGCCGTTTTTCTCTTCAGTGGATTCAGCCGATCCGGAATCACCCTCTGACTTGGATCCGCGCCCACGCCCGCGCCGTCTCCGGCGCTTCTTGCGAGGGGTGCCGTCCTCATTCGTCTCGTTCTCGGCGTGGTCCTTATTGCGCTCCTCAGAAGAACTCTCCGAAGTGTCCGTGTTCTCGTTCTTGATGTTCTCGCTGTCGTTGGTGGACTCGGTGCTGTCCGACCCTTCGCCTCGGCCGCGTCCGCGTCTTCTGCGGCGACGCTTCTTCTTGACGGGTTCGCCGTTCTCATCGATCAGCGGCTTGGAGTCATCGATCGGGAGTTCTGCGTTCTCTGCCTGCTCGGCTTTCTTCGCAAAGTCTTCCGCGAGCTTGAGCACGGTCGACTCATCGCTCTCTTCCTTGAGATCGATCGCCCAGCTCGAATCATCGGTGTCGATCTTCGACCACTCGACCACATTCGGCTTGGGTTTACTCTTCTTCGTGAGCTTCTCGGTATCGATGTCGTTACCGTTCTTCTCGTACGCGTAGATCGAGAATCGATCCATCGGCAGCGCGTCGGAGACACGGACATCGACAGACTTCCCGGATCCAAGCTCCACGCGAATAAGCGCCGATCGCTTCGTTGACAGCAGTTCGGACGCAACGCGTGGATGGACGACCAGCTCGGCGCGATGCACCGATTTGTGATCCATGATCGCCGCGAGATCACGCAGCGCACCGTCAGCGACCGATCCCGGACGCTGAACAAGCCCGCGTCCTCGACAGGTCGGACAATCCGCAAAGTGCTGCGATTCCATCGACCCGCGCATCCGCTGGCGCGTCATCTCGAGCAACCCGAAGTCCGAGATCGGACCAACAGTAGTTTTCGCCCGATCGCGCTTGAGCCGATCGCGGAACCGGTTCTCGATATCACGGCGATGCGATGCGTACCGCATATCGATCAAGTCGTTGACGACGAGTCCGCCGAGATCACGCAGACGGATCTGCCTGCAGATCGCGTCGACCGCTTCGAGGTTTGTCTTGTACGCGTTGGTCTCTGCATCTTTCGCGCCCCGGCTTTTGCCCGAGTTCACATCAATCGCGACGAGCGCTTCGGTCTGATCGATGACCAAGCGTCCGCCGGACGGGAGCTCGACCTCGCGTGCGTGGATGTTCTCGATCTGCTTCTCGATGTCGAACGCGTGGAAAATCGGCGCGGTCCCAACATAATGCGCGAGTTTCGCGTGCGAGCGTGGAGCCGCGATCTTGACGAATCGCGCGACACGCTTGAGCGCCGCTTCTGAGTCGATCACGACGCGATCCATATCCGACGAGAGCAAATCGCGCACAGTACGGACCAGCAGATCGGATTCGGAGTACAGCAAGCGGGGCTTCTTCCCGCTCTTGCGGCGTTTCTCCATATCCGCCCACAGTCGGTTCAGGTACGCGAGGTCACGCTTGAGTTCGGTCTTCGTGCGATCAAAGCCCGCGGTCCGCAAGATAAACCCGAACCCCTCAGGGAGATCAAGTCCATTAAGAATGGTCTTCGCGGCTTTCCGCTTGTCGTCATCCTCTTCCTTGCGCGACACACCCACCTTGTCCATCCCAGGCATCATCACCAGGAAGCGTCCCGGGATCGAGAGATATGAGGTCAGCGAAGGACCCTTCGTCCCGACGCCCTCTTTGAGCACCTGAACGATGATTTCCTGTCCGCGCTTCAGACAATCCTGAATCGGTGGACGATCGCGGTGGGGGGTCTTCTTCCCGACGCGTTCGGTCTTGTCATCGCCCTTCGCGAAGTATTGCGGGTGGATGTCGGAGATGTGCAGGAACCCGTTGAGTTCGGTCCCAAAGTCCACGAACGCGGCCTGGATCGACGCTTCGACATTCGTGACCTTACCAACATAAATATTGTTGACACGCGAGACCTTGTTGGTGTTCTCGGAGAACACATCCTCGAGCTGCCCGTCCTCCACAATCGCGATCCGGCAGTCCTCGCCGGGAACATAGTTCACAATCATCTCGGTGTACGGACGCTTCTCGTCTGCCTTGGATTTCTTGGTTGACGAAGACTTGGTCGATTTGCTCGAGGTCTTTGAGGCTTTCTTCGAGCTCCGCTTCCGTGTGGTCTTCTTCTTTGAAGCACTGTCGGACTCATCATCCGAACCATCATCAGAATCGGAGTCAGCGGACTCTGGTGTCGATTCACCAGCATCATCGCTGGCGCTGACGACCATCTCAGCGTCTTCGGTCCCCTCTTCGGTAGAGGAGTCGTCGGATTCAGATTCCGCGCTGGCTTTCTTGGTGACCTTCTTCTTGGCCGCTTTCTTCGCAGTCTTCTTTGCGGTTTTTTTCGCGGCTTTCTTTGTGGTCTTTTTCTTGGTGGCTTTCTTTGCTGCTTTCTTCGTCGTCTTCTTGGTCACTTTCTTTGAAGTGCTTGAGATGGTTTCGGATTCAGATGACGCAGCAGCGTCCTTGGGCTCGTCGGCCATGGAGTCGATCATTGTGAGATTCCTGAGTCGTGTGCGAGCTGAGCGTGTTTGTAGAGTACGGATCGCTTGATTGATCGATCATCAGTCGTTGTCTATGCAGCGACAGTTCTCCCACGAAGGAGATCGATTGAATCGAGTTGGTCAGGCGCGTGCGGTTTTTCAAACGCTTCGCTCGCTCACTGGTTATGCGCGGTGCGTGTCGGGCGATGCCGGAGTGCCATCGGTCGCGGGCGGGCTCGGATCGAGCTCGCACTCTCGCGTGGGCGTTCTCCCGGCGGCGCTGGTGTGCACACGGCGCGGAGGTTCGGTACGAGGTTTATCGAACGGAACGGCCGTCGAAAACCTCGGGGACAATCTTTCTCAGCCGATTGAACACATAACTCGATGCTTCGGCTTCGGAATCGAACCCGATCGCTCGTTTAGCGATCCGTTCGCATTTCTTCGAATCCAGCGCCCTGATCGTCCTTTTGACGAGCGGGAGACTCGATGCGGTTACAGAGAGGGTACGCACGCCCATCCCGATCAGCAACGCGGCAAACGCAGGATCTGCCGCGGATTGACCGCAACACGAGACCGGGATCTCGCGTTTGCGTGCCGCTCGAGCGACATCGCGGACCAAGCGGAGCACCGCCGGGTGGATCGGTGTATACAACGACGCGACCCTCTCATTGGTTCGGTCCACAGCAAGGGTGTACTGAACCAGGTCATTGGTTCCGACCGAGAAAAAGTCCACTTCTCGCGCAAAAGCCGAGGCCATCAACGCCGCAGCGGGAACCTCGACCATCATCCCCACATCGATGTTCGGGTTATACTCGACCCCTTCTTCCGCGAGTTCTTCCATCTCCTCATGCAGGAAGTATCGCGCCGAGCGGAACTCCGTGATGTTGGTGATGAGTGGGAACATAACCTTCACGGGTCCGAACGCGCTCGCTCTGAGGATCGCCCGCAGCTGTGTCCGGAACATCTTCTGGTTCTGGAGTGAATATCGAATGGATCGCAGACCGAGGAACGGGTTCCGCTCCGGCGTCTCTTCTTGCTTCTGCGTGTATTTGTCGGCACCAAGATCAATCGTCCGGATGGTCAGGGGCTTTCCATCGAGCATCTCGATGCAGCGTTTGTACGCGTTGAAGTGGTCTTCCTCAGTCGGAGCCGTCTGACCAGTCAGGTAGAGGAACTCGGTGCGGAAGAGCCCGACGCCCTGTCCACCCTCGTCCATCAAGTGCGTGATTTCGTCGGCAAACTCGATGTTTCCGAGCAGTTCAATCTCTTCCCCATCGGTTGTGATCGCGGGAAGCGACGCGAGTTCATGCAGCGAGATCCGCGCCTCCTCGGCCGTCTGGATCATGATCTTGTACTGCTCGATGGTCTCGTGATCCGGATCCAGGATCACAGTCCCCTTGTTCCCGTCAACGATGATCGTTTGCCCGTCACGCGCCTGCGCCGTGATGTCTTTGGTCCCGACCACCGCAGGCAACGAAAGCGCGCCAGCAACAATCGCGGTGTGTGAGGTCCGCCCGCCGAGATCAGTGACAAACCCGGTCACATGCTGACGATTGAACCCCGCGGTCTGCGTCGGGGTCAGGTCACGCGCGACGATGATTGTGTTCTCGGCGACCGCCGCGAGCGAAGCCGCGGATTTCCCGCTGAGCTTGCTCAGCAAACGCGACGCGAGGTCACGCAGATCATCGACCTTGGACTGGAATGTGGAGTCTGGGTGCTTCGCGAACCGGTCCGCGAGCTTTTTGAGCGTAAAGCTCGTCGCGAACTCCGGGGTCACATGCTCGGTCTCGATCATGGACCGGATCGGGGTCAGGATCGATGGATCGTTGAGCGCCCCGATATGAAACAAGAAGATCTTCGCGGCTTCCTCACCCATCTCCCCGGTCGATTCTTCGTGGAGCGCATCGAGGTCCGCGATCGCGGCTCTCCGCGCCAGCTCAAAGCGTTCGAGCTGAGCCGGAGCGTCCTCCTCGGCGATCTGCTGACGCCCGACCCGAAGTGAGCGGTCCTGCTCCATGAGATAGACGCGTCCAATGACGAGACCTTTGGAGACCGGGATACCTGTGATTCGATTCATGAAAGCGTGATCGCGTCCTGTTGTCCTGTGGGCTGGGTCCTGTGCATGATCTAATGCCCTGTATATTAGCGCAAAGCATGAGAATTGGTAGAAGCTATCGGACGCTCGATCGGATTGATGCCCATCTTGGTGCTTGACACCCGCCGGAGAATAAAGGACTATACTTTGATGTGTCACGAGCAATGTGTGCTCGACACAGATGTGATCCACCGACTGCGCGAGGCGATCAACTTTCGCCCCCGGCCTCTGGATTTCCGGTTACGAGATTCTGTCTACAGAACTATTCAAAAAGAATAGTGGGTTTGGATGACTATGCTCACAGGCATTCTGGAATGGCCACAGCGCACCGAGGGGCGCGTCCGTATCAACGGCGCTGCCGGGGAAGATCACGCGATCAACGACGACCCATTTGTCCCTGTTCACTTTGGAGAACAACTCCCGCTGTGCGATGGTCTCCGCGTTGAAGTGGAAGTCGAGATGAAGAAGCCCCGCCGTCGTCGGCGCGGGAAGAACAGCCGAGGATCCAGCGGCCCGCGCCAACCGCGCCCGGTCGTCGAACGCTTCGTGAGCATCGAGGGGATGACCCCGGAAGAGTTCGCCAACCGGAAGCAGTTCGAGGATCTGACCTCCATCGATCCCGAGCCGATCATGAATCTGGAATACCCCGGATGCGCCCCGGCGTGCCGACTGATCGACATGTTCTGCCCGATCGGTCGCGGGCAGCGCGGGATGATTGTGTCTCCCCCGAAAGCCGGGAAAACGACGCTGCTCAAGGACATCACGACCGGGATCCTGATCAACCATCCCGATGTCCATGTGATCGCGCTGCTCATCGACGAGCGCCCCGAAGAAGTGACGGACTTTACCCGCGCATTCCAAGGCACCCTCGCGCAGCGTGAGGGCGAAGCGGAGTGGGACAAGCCCTGGAAACAAGATCAGATCGAGATCATCGCATCGAGCAACGACCATGATGTGAAGCGCCACATCGAGATCTCGACCCAGACTCTCGATCGCTGCAAGCGGATGGTCGAGAACGGACAGCATGTCGTCGTGGTCCTCGATTCACTCACCCGACTCGGACGCGCATTCAACCGATCCGGGAAGCACGCCAACTCCGGACGCACGCTCTCCGGCGGGATCGACTCCAAAGCGCTCGAAGTCCCCAAGCGGATCTTCGGTGCGGCGCGCAACACCGAAGAAGGCGGGTCGCTCACGATCATCGCAACCTGTCTGGTCGATACCGGTTCGCAAGGCGATCAGGTGATCTTCGAAGAGTTCAAGGGGACCGGGAACATGGAGCTGATCCTTGACCGCAAGATCGCGGAGAAGCGTTTGTTCCCCGCGATCAACCTCGCCGCGAGCGGGACACGCAAGGACGACAAGCTCATCGGCGCCGAGCCGCTCAAAACGATCACCGCGCTGCGTCGCCGCATGATGAACATGCCGCCACCCCAGCAGGTCGAGCAGCTCCTCGCGGCACTCGCGCGATTCGAAACGAACGAAGACCTCGTTGGGAAGTCGTAACAGTTCATAACAGTCGAAAATCTCCACGCTGACCGGGTTATTTTCCTCTTGGTCAGTGCTCCCCTTTCGTGTACCCTGTGCGGACACCCCGCATTCACGATTGCATACATACATGGAGAGATGACAATGATGCCGACCCCCGCACGCCTCGCGATGCTCGCGATCCTGACTCAATCACCGGCGCTCGCCGAGCTCCCGACCGAATGGACCATCGAGCTCCAATGCCGATCGAGTCTCGACGGCTCGATCCCCGCGTACAACCTCCCGTTCCCGAGCTCTCTGTCCTCGCAGTATGTCTCGATCGGAGAGCAAGGCGATGTCGCGATCCGCGTGATCCTCGGCGGCGCCGAGGGTGTGTTCTACGGCCAAGACGGATCGGGCGGGCTCATATTCTCCGCGCCGGCGCCCGTCGATCCGGTCTGGTCCACAACGCTTGATCTCCGCAACTCCATGATCGCGATCGAGCTCGGAGGATTCGGAGACGGCGCGCAACTCTTCTCCACAGCAGGAGTGCTCCTGGAAGATTTCATTCTTGGTGGATCAGAAGGAATCTCCGGCATCAGCGGTATCACGCTCGCCAGCGACGGCGCGGTCTGCTACCGCGGCGACTTCGGATTTGAAGACAAAATCGTCATCGACCAGTTCGTCGATGGATCGCGCATGCAAACCAGCATCGCCAACACCTTCTCGGGTGACTATTCGTTCCTCTTTGCGCCGGAAATGAACGACGCGCGTCAGGTTGTGGGGAACACGATCCCCGAAACCGGACCATCGCGGCGCATTGTCCGTTTCGACGAGATGGGTGTCGCGACAACAGTCGCCGAGACCGGATCGGGTTGGTCAGGCTTCGTCAACTCAACAGCGATCGCGCAAAGCGGCGATGTCGCGTTCTCTGCCCGCAGATCGTCCGATTCCCAGTGGGTCGTCAACAAGTGGGACGGATCAACCACCACCCCGATCGCAGCCGGGGACAACGAGGATATCCAGAACACCTCGCTCGCCAACTTCCCACCCGTGATCAACTCTAACGGATGGGTCGCATTCCGCGCGACCGATGAATCCAACGACGCGACCGCGCTCTGGGTTGGAGACGGCCAATCGCTCGTGAAAATCGCTGAGTTTGATCAGATGGTCGAGACCGATCTCGGCATGCTCCCGCTCGGATTCGACTTCGGTGGTCTCGACGGCAAGCAAGTGACCAGCGGCGTCGTAGACATCAACGACAACGGGCAGATCGCGTTCAGCGCGTTTCTCCGCAACGGGACAGTCGGGGTCTTTGTCGCAACACCGGTCGAAGGGTGCGAGCCCGACCTAAACGACGACGATGTGCTGGACTTCTTCGATATCTCAGCGTTCCTCACCGCATACGGGAACATGGATCCGATCGCGGACTTCAACAACGACGGCGGATTCGACTTCTTCGACATCAGCGCGTTCCTGACCGCGTTCAGCGCAGGATGCCCGTAAGCCTATTTCTTGCGTGAGGATTTCTTCTCTTTCGGAAGATGACGACTCATGAACAGCCCGAGATGGAGGAGTTGCTTCCCCTCGCCCGGCCGTGAGTTCTCGCAGAACTTCCAGATCTCATCGATCATCGAGTTGAGCTTGGCGAGTTGTTTGTCATCTACCCAGACGCTGTGACCGCCGCAGTGGTGATTCCGCTGCTGGGTGCGCGGATTCACGCCTTTCTCTGAAGCAGCGCGGATGTGCTTGCGCGCCATCTGTCGAGCGAGCGCGTTGGCAAAGTCCGCGTGGTAGTCAAGGTTGTCTTGGTCGTCCTGGTTGAACCGGGTCCCGATCATCACCGCTTTGGGTCGGTAGAGCTGCTCGTAGCGCTTGCCCATCAATCGGGTACCCGTTTCGTAGATCAATCCACACTCGACGAGTTTCTGGATGTGCGGATAAAGCGATGTGCGAGCGCGAGCTGTGAACTCCGCGATTTCCGCCGCGGAGCACTCCCCCAGCGCACTCGTCGCGTCGAGCACCTCCCATCGAGCCGGGCTCGCGAGGATTTGCATCGTTTCGATGTCCTCGACAATGAAGAAGGGCAATGTCTCCGGCGCCGAGTCCGCGTCTGATTTGGGTGCGTTGGTGGTCATCGGTTCAGATTCCTTGTTGCGTCTGGAGTGCTCTGGTAGTTCAAGCTCGGCCACTGGAGCAGTACGGATCAAGAGCAGCGGTGTTGCCGTACTGTTCAGATTTCTATTCGGTATCAGATCATATCCGTGTCACCGATTTCTTATCCGGACCCTCGAATTCAACAAAAAGGACTCGCAATTCGGACGCATTCCAGTACACTAGAGCGGGGCACGCGCCATCAAGCGCGTTTGTTGTTGCGGAACTTCTGCAGGAAAGTGATCAAATATGCGTATCAAGCTCGCTTCATTGTCGGCCATCATCGGCCTGTGTGCTCTTCCAACCCTCGCCGACGAGGTCATCGTTCAGAATGACAGTCTCACGGCCGGGGATCAAGCAACCATCTGCCCATGCTTCGGGGTATCCGAAGAAGCCGCGGTTTGGTTAACCTCTCCCTGCGACGGCGCCATCGTCGGATTCCAGATCTTCTGGAGATCACAACTCGGCGGCTCCCCAGTCTCGCTCGAGGACTCCGTGATCGTCTATGAAGGCGGATCTTTCCCCAATCCCGGCGCGATCAAAAGCGAACTCCTCGCACCAGCTCTCCAAGACGGCGGCCTCAACGAGTTCCGCTTTGAAGACGAGAACCAGACCATCCCCATCAATATCCCAGTGACCGCGGGCGAAGAGTTCGTCCTCTCGCTCAAGTTCTTCAACGCGTCATCGATCCTCGCGCCGAGCATTCTCTTCGATGATTCCGGGATTACCCCCGGAAAAAACGCCGTGAAAGTCAACGGCAGTCTCTGGCGCTCCGCTGAATCCCTCGGCGTCACCGGTGACTGGATCATCCGCGCGATCATCGATTGCACAGGCGGTCAGATCGGATCCGCGTGTCTTCAAGACGGCGGCTGCGTGGACAATGTCACTGAAGAAGACGCGATGCTCCTCAACGCGGTCTGGAACGGACCGGGAACCGAGTGCGCATCCCAGCAATGTCTTGGTGCGTGCTTTGTGCCTCAGACAGAAACCTGTATCCAGTTCGACAAGACCACCTGTGATCTCGTCGGGGGCGACTGGTTCGGTCCAGGATCAGAACTCTGCGAGTCTCCATGCCCACCAGACTTTACGATGGACGGCGAGCTCGACTTCTTCGATGTCTCCGCGTTCCTGACCGCGTTCACCAACCAGGACACCAGCGCTGACTTCAATGTCGATGGAGAATATGACTTCTTCGACATCTCCGCCTTCCTGACCGCATTCAGTCAGGGATGTCCATAAACTGAACCAGCACGCGCAAGCGTGATCGAGTCCCGTGTATCGCACGCTCAGGAGCCACCATGCCCACAAGTTCTCGCCTCGTTCGACCCGTGTTTACGCTCAAATCAATCCGGGTCCATGCGTTGTGCGCTCTTCTCCCGATGAGCGCGACCGGATTGCTTGCTGCTGACGAGCCAACTACGCTCGCTGAGATCAAAGCCGCGTTCCAGAACGCCGCGGGTCCGGATGTGACTCCGATCTCAGGGCTCGCAGAACCCGAGAAGATGCTCGAAGGCGAGGTCGGGCTTTCCGGTTTCCCACCGCTCTGGACCCCCAGCGCCCCGCTCCAGAACCCGTTCTCTGAGTCCAAGCGCGTGCTCGGAAAGATCCTCTTTTGGGATGAACAACTCTCGAGCGACAACACCATGTCCTGCGGCACATGCCACATCGGAACCGAGGGCGGCGGAGATCCGCGCGACGGGGTCAATCCCGGGTTCGACCAGACCTTCATGACCGCGGATGATGTCTTCGGATCCTTCGGGGTCCGTGACATGGACGAGCAAGGGAACTACGACCGGAACGACTCGTTTGGTCTTGATCCGCAGGTGACTCCGCGTGTCGCGCAGTCCAACATGATGGGGATGTTCGCCGGGAGTCTGTTCTGGGACGGACGATCCGAGCTCAACTTCATCGATCCAGAAACCGGCCAACTCCTCTTCCAATCAGGAGTCGCGGGACTCGAGATCCAAGCCACCGCGCCGATCATCAATGATGTCGAGATGGCGCACGAGGGGCGCACCTGGGATCAGGTCCGCGACAAACTCAATACCTCTCGACCGCTCGCGCTCTCCGACAACATCCCTCAGGACATGATGGACGCTGTTCAAGACGGTGCGTCCTACGGCGATCTCTTCGAGGACGCGTTCGGTGACCCCGAGATCACCGCTGTCCGGATCGCGTTTGCGCTCGCGACTTACCAGCGCACACTCATCCCCAACGAGACACCATTCGATTTCTGGAACGACGGCGATACAGACGCGCTGACTCCCGATCAGGTCGAGGGTTTGCAGATCTTCCAAGCGTCAAGATGCGGATTCTGTCACGCGGCGCCGACCTTCAGCAACTTTGACATGATGGCCGACGGGGTCCGGCCGTCATTCGAGGACATCGGACGCCAAGCCGTGACCAAGCGGAGCTCGGATCGCGGGAAGTTCAAGACCGCGTCGATCCGCAACATGAGTCTGCGAGGCCGACTCATGCACAACGGACGATTGGCTGATGTGGATGACATCTTCGATTTCTACGGCCACCGCAACGGGCTGTCGCCGTTCTTCGCAGATGCCAATGGGCTTGTCCAGAGCCCGATTCTTTTCAATCCTGACGCTGAAGCGAAGATCAAGGACTTCCTGGTCAACGGGCTGACCGACCCACGCGTTGCCAATGAAACCTTCCCGTTTGATCGACCTCATCTCTACTCTGAGCACGACACCCCGAACCCAGCGGTCATTGGTGCCAGCGATTTTGGTTCCGGCGGTTTCACACCAATTATGATCGCGGCTGTGCCTCCGAACCTTGGGAACAACGACTTCAAGCTCGGGATCGATTTCGCACTCGGCGGAGCCCAAGCATGGGTCGCGGTCTCTGAGAACGCACCAATCGACGGCGTCGTTGCCAGCGATGAGCTGCTCGGACCGATCAATCTCTCAGGGATGGGCAGCGGGAACGGGTACGGCACGATGCCCTACCCGATCAGCAACGACCCGACCCAGATCGGAAAACGCCTCTACATGCAATGGATCGTGACCGATCCAGCCGGGAATGAAGGCGAGGTCCGATCCCAGATCGCGCAGGTCGACATCTTCTGCACCGAATCGACTCCCTGCACGATCGAGTGCGTCGCGGACTTCAACGCCGACGGCTTATCGGACTTCTTTGATATCTCCGCATTCCTGAGTGCGTTCAGCATGCAGAACCCAGCCGCGGACCTGAGTCCTGATGGGGTCTTCGATTTCTTTGATATCTCAGAGTTCCTAACAGGGTTCGCACAAGGCTGCCCATAACGACTGTGGCGCGATCGAAACTCGATGGTCTTGCTCGAATCCCCGATTTCTGTGCAACCGCGGGGTTTTTAGCCCGAAATTATATGGCGTAGGCACTCGCCTGCGTGTACGCTGTATATCCAACGGACATTTCAGTCCACACCAACCTGTCACAAGATCAAGATCACTGCGATCTGGAGGAGACGATCGATGAAGCATCTACTGAGTGCGTGTGTGCTCGCTGCCGGCGCGACAACCGCCGCCCAAGCCCAGTTGACAACCCAAAGCTTTGTGAACGGACTGGATCGCCCAGTCTTCATCACCCACGCCAACGACGGCTCGGGACGAGTCTTCATCATCGAGCAAGAGGGCGCTATCCGTGTCGTCGATTCCGATGGGAACCTGCTCGCGACCCCGTTCCTCGACATCGACCCAATCGTCGTCGGCGGCACCAGCGGCGGCAACGAGCAGGGCATGCTCGGGCTCGCGTTCCACCCAGACTACTCCACCGACGGCGCCGACGGTGAAGGCAAGTTCTATGTCAACTACATCGGTTCAGGATCCGACACCTATGTCGTCGAGTACGAAGTGCTCGCATCAGATCCAAACCTTGCCAACCCGGCAACCGCACGCTTGGTCATGAAGGTCGATCAACCATTCGGCAACCACAACGGCGGCTGGCTCGGATTCGGACAAGACGGCTACCTCTATGTCGCACTCGGTGACGGCGGATCAGGCAACGACCCAGGAAACCGTGCCGCAAATCTCGGGAACTACCACGGCAAGATGCACCGCATCGACATCGACTCCCAAGATGATTTCCCAGGCGACAACGATCACAACTACGCGATCCCATCGGACAACCCGTTCATCGGGACCGCTGGTGCGCTCGAATCCATCTGGCACTACGGGCTCCGCAACCCATGGCGCTCGAGCTTTGACAAAGAGAACGGCGATCTCTGGATGGCAGATGTCGGACAGAGCGCACGCGAAGAAGTCAACCACGACATCGGCAACGAGGGTGGCAAGAACTACGGCTGGCGCTGCCGCGAAGGGAGCATCGGGACCGGACTCGCGTGTGGATCAACCGGATTCGTTGACCCAGTCCACGACTACTCCCGCTCAGGAGGCAACTGCTCCGTCACCGGCGGATATGTCTACCGCGGCTGTGAACTCGGTGAAGACTTCCAAGGACTCTACTTCTTCGGCGACTACTGCGGCGGCTCGGTCTGGACGCTCGATCCAGACAACGGGTACTCCCGTTCAACCCGGTTCAACTTCGGGTTCGGTCTCTCTTCATTCGGTGAAGACGAAGCCGGGGAACTCTACATCGCTGACCTCTTCGGCGGCGAAGTCTTCCGCATCGTGAACCCAAGCGCCGCTGACGACAACGACA
>JAEPQP010000086.1 GCA_017640485.1 Phycisphaerales bacterium
GGATCTTCCAGGAGATCAGCAGGCGCGTGTGATCCGCTACGCGAACCGCGTCCCGCTGCTGCATCAACAGAGCGCGTGCTCATCCTTCAAGTCCGTCGTGGAAACCTCATGGAAGAACTACGGCATGCAACAACCCCGCGGCGGTGTACCCGTTGGTCCGTTGGTGGTGATGATCCACATGGCGAGTGTGTGGGTGCCGTTTACTTCAGAGTCCAAGGATGCGATCGCGGACTACGACGAGATCCGCAAGGAGATGCAGCTCGCGCTGCAGGAGTGCGGCCGAAAGCTTGGTCAGTACATCCGCAGGCGTCAACGCATGAAACGCGATGCGCAGAAACGAGATGTCTTCGAGCGCTACATCGGAGAGATCTCCAGAGCGTGCAACTACCTGACTGGTGCGGATACGCAGGAGCTCTACGACGCGCTGCTCGCGCAAGCGAAGGCACGCACCGAAATCGCGGACGCGCAGCTCGACGACGAGGGCAAGTTCATCAAGGACGATCAGGGACGGCTCGCGAAAGCGGACGATGTGATCATCCTCGACAATGCGATCGGTGGGCCGGATGAGTCTGGATCGGTCGCGGAAGCAAAGCCGGTGGTCAAGAAGAAGCGCGTGAGTAAAGCGAGTAAGAAGAAGCGGACGAGCAAGAAGAAATCATCATCCAAGAAGGCGGCCGCCGGGCTGTTCGGGGGATGAGAATGCCGAACACTCATTCAGTATCCAAAGCCCTTAATCTGATCCTTAAGTCTCCCCATAGCTCAGAAGCAAATCTCAATCCTCCTGCCACAGAGGAGAACATAGATTCTTATCAATCAAACTTTGATTGCGATGTACCTGACGACCTTCTTGAACTCTACAGGCAAGCCGATGGCGGAGAGCTTTTCGGATTAATGTTTGTACCGACCACAGAATGCTCCGCTGTACATCCTGAAAAGCCGTGGTGTTCATTCCATTCATGGGGAGATGGTAATTTTGACTGGCTGGTCGGGATAGGCGATGACCAGTATCAACAAGGTGCCGTTGTCTTCTGCGATCATGAGACCGGGAAGCACGCAAAGGTTTGCGACTCCCTTGCTCATTGGTTAGCTGGGATAACTGCCGAGTATGAGCAGCAAGGAGATGTCTGGATGCCCTTTGACTACATCTCTATGAAAGACCAACAACGAATCGGACTATACCGCCAAGCTGCGATGGAGTTGAAGGAAAACTGATGGCAAAGAAAGTCACCAAAAAGAAAGTCGTCAAGAAAAAGGTTGCCAAAAAGAAAGTAGCCAAGAAGACGACCAAGAAAACCACAAAGAAAGCGACGGCCAAGTCAACCGTCTCCCGCACCAACAAAGCGGGCAAGCGGGATCAGGAGACATCGGTCAAGCTCAGCGCGATGGCGCAAGGGATTGTCACGGCGGTCCACTCGGACAAGGAACCCGAAATGGATGTCCCGATCCGTGCCGCGTCCAATACGAACTGGAACGCGAAGAAGGGCATCCTCGAAATGGGAGACTCCGTCGGGACGCGTCAGCTCTTCAACCTCGGACAAGCACGCAAGTTCATGCAGACGCTCCTGCACGGCAAATCGGTGGACGAACTCCTCCAAGCAGACAAGACACTCTCGCTTCGTGGGATGTTCTACAAGTCACTCCACACGATCGAGGGGACCAAAGAGAAGACCTTCGACGACCAGACCGAATCCGACGGCATCCTCGAAGACCTCGAAGTCTCGCTCGGATCGCTGCGCGAAGAACTCCACATCTTCGCGAAGAAACGCGGGACAATGGTCGGGAACATCACGGTTGTGGACAACGGCGACGAGATCAACTGCCGAAAGATGGGGTCAGGCGGGTACGCGATCCCGAGTATCTGCGAACCCGAGGTGATCCAGTTCAAGGATGTGAAAGCGAAGTTCATCCTCCATGTCGAGAAAGACACGGTCTGGCAACGCTTCAACGAGGACCGCTTCTGGGAGAAGCACAACTGCATCCTCACCGAAGGATCGGGGCAACCTACTCGAGGCGTGCGTCGGATGCTCCATCGTCTCAACAAAGAACACGGGCTCCCGGTGTACTGTCTGCTCGATTGCGATCCTTGGGGGCACTACATCTACAGTGTGATCAAGCAAGGCTCGATCTCCCTCGCGTTCGAGTCCTCCCGACTCGCGATCCCCGAAGCGAAGTACCTCGGCATCCGCTCGATCGACTTCGAACGCTGCGGTCTGAGCGATGATGTCAAGATCTCGCTCAACGAACGCGACATCAAACGCGCCAAACAGATCGCCGCGTACCCTTGGTTCGAGAAGAATAAGCAGTGGCAAAAAGAAATCAAAAAGATGCTCACCAACGGCTTCAAGATGGAAGTCGAATCCTTGATCACCAAGGACATCAGCTATGTCACCGAGGAGTATGTCCCCGCACGGCTCAAGGCGAAAGACTGGTTGGGGTGATCACCAGTTCAGTGAGTTAACCAACGAATCCAGACTAGCTAGGGCAGCTGATACTCCAAATAAAGTCCCGAACTTTCTGGCTAGACCGATATTATCGGTCATATTTCCAGTTCTCAGCATCTCGTGAATCCGCTGAGTGTCTCATTGTAGTAGTAACTGGAAAGGGCTGTAAATATGTATTCATCACTCTCGCTCGCGTTGATCGCTTCTGTCTCGATGACCGCGGCCGCGGGGATCGCGTACCAAGATGTTGTTGTGGACTTCGACGATCAACCCGGCGGTCTGCCTGGGGTCCCGACTGATGGCGCATTCTCTGAGCATGTCACCTTCTCAACCGATCAGAACCACCAACTCCTGATCCTTTCTGGATCGGACTTCATCGGCGGTTCAGGCCCGAACTCACTGAGCGCGGTCGACAGTGCTGGTAAAATCTTCGACGGCGACATTTACATGGACTTCACCGGACCCGTCCAGAATGTGAGCTTTGATGTACTCGCGGACAACGATCAGGGGACCATCGCGATGATCTCCGTCGCTCACTCCGGAGGGGTGAGTTTCTTTGATGTGGTTGGCAACGGCGATTTCACGGATCCAATTTTCTTTGATTTCAGCGATCTGATGGATGTCACTTCGATCGAACTCACGGGGATTACCGATGAGTTTGGACTCGGGGTCGACAATCTCGCGTTCTCTGTCCCGGTCCCAACCCCGAGTACGATGGCGCTGATGGGGCTGGGTTTGATGACCGTCTGCCGCCGAAATCGGTAAGTCATTTACATACAATCACATACAATCACGAGCACCCTCTCGATGCCGGAGGGTGTTATTTTTCAATTGTGTATTGCGATGCTCTCATTGAGTTTCTTTTTATCACTTTGTTTGCAGACCGGAGATATGGGTGTATTTCTTCAATGAAAGTACATCACACAGTGGGTTGACCACTATCCGTATCTCAGGAGAGCACCATGAACACCACACGCACAGCAGCAGCACTCGCACTCGCAGGTCTTGCGACCAGTTCCACGGCACGCTTGATCATCGAAGACTTTGATGGGGCCGACTTTAACCCAGAGTTGAACTTTGATTTCTCGAGTGACTTCACCGACTTTGATACCAGTGATCACATGGACGGCGTCCTTTGGCTCTACTCCGACCTCGCAGACATCACAGTCACCACACTCGGGCCGGGTGAGTGGATCGAATCCGTTGAAGTGACCTGGACCGATTTCTGCGGCCTTGGCTGCACCAATCTCGAACTGCTCGGTGACAACAACAGTTTCAACATCGGAAACGCGGATGTCCAAGGATCCGAAACCGTCTTCGCATCCATGGCTGATCTAGGCGAGCCGATCACGAACTTTACGATTTCTTCCTTTGAGGGTCGTATTGAACGCATCGTCGTCGATGTCGTCCCGGCACCATCCGCACTCGGATTCCTGAGTCTTGCTGGATTGGCTGTCGCTCGTCGTCGCCGCTGATTTTCACCTTGAACCAGCCTGTTGGATAGCCAACAGGAATGATCTTTCTTGCTGACCGATCCGCTCTCGAAGGGCGGATCGGTTGTTTTTTGACAATCCATACAAGCGGAATACTCCACACCATCGGATCACTTTGACATTCCAGTTCGTTGGCATCTCGGCTGTCTTTTTTGGACAGTTGATCCATGCCTATCCCCCCCACCAACATGAGCGGCCCAGCCTTTCCTTCGATGTTTACATCTGGAATTCAGGCCTTGAATCGCAGTAATCGGATGCTGGCGCAGTCCTCAGAGCGATTGGCGACCGGACTGCGGATCAATCGCGGCTCTGATGATCCCGCAGGGTTGATCGCATCAGAACACCTGCGAGGACGATTGGAATCCATCAGCAGTGAATCTCGGGCATTGGGTCGCTCCAACATGAGTCTGGCGATCGAGGATGGCGTGCTGTCAGCGGCGAATCAGAGTGTCGGCGACCTGCGTTCAATGGTTGTGCAGAGCGCCAATGCTGGTGGTTTGACTGACTCGGAACTGGGCGCGATTTCCAGCTCTGCCGGTGAGATCATTCAGGGGCTGAGCCAATCCGCAGCGCAGTACGGCTCTGATGTGCTGTCTGGGATCAGCATTGAGCGCCAGATCGGGACCGACCCGGGTACCGGGGATCCGATCTTCGAAACACTGACCATGTCCGATCTGCCCGCACTGATGGAGTCGGACCCCGAATCGGCACAAGCGCTGATCGATGAGGCGAGTTCGGTGATTACGACCCGTCAAGCGGAGATTGGTGCGGAACAACGCGCTAACGAATCTATGCAGCGTGCGATGGAGGAGCAGCAGGTCAACATCGCTCGCGCAGAATCCACGATCCGAGACACGGACTACGCGAGAGAAGCATCAGAATCGGTCCGGGCGTCCATTCTGGGCAAAGCATCGATTCTGGTCCTGCAGATCGGTCAGGAACGCGCAGGGGCGGTTCTGGACTTGATTCAGTAGGCAGCAGCCCTATTCCGGACTGTAAGATAGCCAATGCCCGTAGAGTTCTCCAGAGGCTGATTGGTCGATAATTTCGGCCTTTCCGCCTTTTTTTTTGACATTGGGTTGGCACCTATCGGTCCCTGTGGCATATTCGACTTGTGCAACTTGAGGGCTGCATGAAATCTGTATACGAGAGGACCAATCCCATGCGTAAATCTGCAACAATCGTACTGCTCGCGGCTCTGACCGGCTCAGCTTTCGGTGGCATCGTGTCCATCGACGACGGCCTCGTCAAGTCCGCTCCAGAAGTGAACGACCCATTGCGTAACTTCGGTGAAGGCGACTTCATCCAAGGCTTCACAGAGCGTTCAAGCGTTACCCTGACTGAAGATGTCCGGATCCAGCTCGGTGACGGCTCTAATGCTTGGCTCGAAGCCGGCACAGTCGTCAACTCCCACATGATCTACCTTGATCCTGTCGGAACCTCGACCGCGATCACCGTTGAGAACATCGAAGTTACCTTCGACTCCGACATCATCGGTCTCATCACCAATGTCTCCCACATGCGTTCAACCAATGAACTGCTCGGGCTTGGTGAACTCAACTACTACAACGGCACCGACTCAGACTACGGCGCGAACGGCGCTGCTGATGTCGAGCTCTTCGAAGGTTCGACCCTGAACCTCTCGATCCGCTCACGCCTCGGCGACTACATGCGTGTCCTCACTGTTGGATCAGTCGTTCCAACACCAGGTTCACTCGCACTCCTCGGAGCTGCAGGCCTCGTCGCAGGTCGTCGTCGCCGCTAAGCGATGAATCGATGAGCCTTGCTCATCAACTGATTCAACAAAGAATCTCTCTCTTTTGCGAAATCAAGAACGCCGGACCCTACGAGGTCCGGCGTTTCTTCTTGTATGAACTGCTCTAGTCGATACTCTCAAGAAGTGACCATCAACAGCTGTGTGCCTTGGTCTTCTTGGCGCCCAGCTTGATCAGCTTCTTGAGTGTTGGGATGTGGACATCATCGAGTTTCTTGATGTAGACACAGCCCTTGCCCATCGTGAACTTCCCAAACTTCTCTGCAAGCCCGGGCTCATCTGCAATCACAGAGATCCCGTACAACGAGATCGCGGATGCTCTTGGTGAGAATCCGACGAGTAGGAAGTCACCCTCGCGTCCGGAGTCGTACACATAGTGGTAACTCCCGAACCCGATGATGGACGGCCCCCACATAACCGGAGGCTCTTTCAGAACCGCTGACATGATGTCAATGAGCTTCTCGGAGTCTTCCCTGTACTTCTCGGGCGCTTTCTTGATGAACGCATCAACCGAGGCCTTGGTCGCAACGGTCTTATTCCCAGCAGCTTTCTTCGCGGCCTTCTTGACGGTTTTTTTGGTCGATTTCTTTGTGGCTGATTTCTTTGTCGCAGACTTCTTTGTGACTTTCTTGGGAGCTTTCTTCTTCACCGCTTTTTTGGTGGATTTTTTCTTGGCCATGTGCGTGGTTCCTTCTCATGAAAAACCCTCGCGAACCAAATGCGCGAGGGCTGAAGATTCTTCTGCACTGTACCAGATGCTCAGTCTTCGAGCATCCCGAGTTGCCACATCATGAAGATGCGCTGATCAGCGACATCGCG
The DNA here is from genome assembly GCA_017640485.1 of Phycisphaerales bacterium. Classification (GTDB taxonomy): domain Bacteria; phylum Planctomycetota; class Phycisphaerae; order Phycisphaerales; family UBA1924; genus UBA1924. The sequence goes on from JAEPQP010000086.1 coordinate 6,528, forward strand.
GATTCGCAGATGCAGGGGCTTTCCGCCGCCGTGTCCGGCTTCCCGATCGACCCAGAGGAGGATCGGTTCAGCCTCTGGATCGGATCCAGTCGCGTTCTGCATCATCGCAGCCATCTTGCGAGCATGGAGCGGGTGGACACGCGTGTCGTTCTCACCAGCTGTGAAGAGGACTGCTGGGTATTTGGTCCCAGGTTTGACATTGTGGTACGGAGAGTAGGCCTTGATGAACTTGTATTGCTCAGGATCCTCTGCCGTGCCGTACTCAGGGACCCAGTAACGGGCCATCAGGAAGTTCTGGTATCGAACCATATCGAGCAGCGGAACCGCTGAGATCGCGGCACTGAAGAGATCAGGACGCTGAACAACGGTTGCTCCTGTGAGCAGGCCGCCGTTGGACCCGCCAGCGATCCCGAGTTGGTTGGGATTGGTGTAGCCGTTCTCAACCAGCCATTCACCTGCGGCGATGAAGTCATCGAACACATTCTGCTTCTGATCGAGCATACCCGCTTCGTGCCATGCGTTGCCGTACTCGCCGCCACCGCGGAGATTCGCGACCGCGTACACACCGCCCTTCTCATACCAAGGGAACATGGTTGAAGAGAAGTACGGGGTCATGGAGATATCGAAGCCCCCGTATCCATACAGGATGGTCGGGTTGTTCCCGTCGAGTTCGATGCCCTTCTTGTGGACGATGAACATGGAGACCGGGGTGCCGTCCTTCGAATCGTACCAGACCTGTTTCACCTCAATCTTGGATGGATCGACCGGGACATCAGGACGCGCCCAGAGTTCGGAATCGCCGCTTGCCAGATCCACACGGTAGATCGAGCGGGGCATGTTGTAACTCGAGAAGCTCAGGAATGCTTCGGTCCGGTCATCGCTTGTGACGAGCCCACCAGAGCCGATGCCTGGGAGTTCAAGATCTCCCTTCGAGTTCCCGTTGTAATCAAACAGCGCGATCCGGGTCTTCGCAGACTCGAGATAATCGACCGCGAGGATGCCGCGTGCGAAGTTGACGCCTTCGATCACGAGATCTTCATCGTGGGGAACAACAGCTTGCCAGTTCTCGAAAGCCGGGTTGGAAAGATCCACCACCGAAACTGTACCGTTTGGCGCATCGAACGAGTGCTGGATGAACATCCGATCCCCGTCAAAGTGCGCCCCGCCGATTCGACCCATCTTTCCGATCGCCATCGGGACAAGGTTCAACTCGCCGGTCCTGAACCATTCGGACAGGTCCGCGATCCAGAGATCCACACCCGCGGTCCCAGTCCAGTAGCCAACGGTCATCCAGCGTCCGTCTTCAGATGGCATCCCGAAAGGACCCCAAGTGGTTTTCAGAGCAGTGAGCTCAGCTTCAGATTTGTTCAGGTTGCCGTAAAAGAACTCGATGTCCTTCTGGCGGAAGAGCTCTTGGTCCTGACGATGGTGTGTTCCGAGCTTGTGGAGCTTCATGACTGAGGAATACGCGTCATCAAGGTCTTCGAGTCGGCTGTAGAAGAACCCAGAAGAATCCGGGAGCCATCCACTAAAGTTCACTTTGCCTGGAATCTCATCAGCGAACCATTCTCCGGATTCCACATCCATTACATACAGGGTTGAGTTCTCATCCCCCGCGGTGTACATCCCGAATGCCATCAGTGAGCCGTCGTGATTGGGTGCTGTCCAAGAAACAGTAGTGAGCCCTGAGGGATCAATCTCCTGCGGATCCAGCAGCACGCGTTCATCTCCATTGAGACCATCGCTCACATAGCGGACCGCTTGAGGCTGGGAACCTTCTCGCCGAGAATAGAAGTAGCGATTCCCATACGCAGACGGGGACCCGATCGAAGGCACCTCCATCAACTCGCGGAGACGGGACTCCAGTGCCGCCCGGCCTGGGAGATTATCGAGCACCGAACGGGTGTACCCGTTCTGTGAATCGGTCCAACTGGCGACCTCATCATTGACAATCCCCATATTCTCGGGGTTTGAGTTGTCCCCTTCGAGCCAACGGTATGGATCGACAACGGTCTCGCCGTGGATGGTTTCGGTCACCGGCTCAGACTTGGTTTCCGGCGGAACGCCGTGGGCGAGAGTGCCGCCCGCGACGATCAATACTGATAGAAATGCTTTCATTGCGTGAGTTCTCCAATGTGTGTTGGCGCATGATACCCCTCAGAACAGGATTCTGCACATGCGGTCATACCCACAGAACCTCGGATCGGATGCGTCAATTCCGCTCTCATCGCGACAATCAAGGCTTCGAATCCACTCACCGGACCGATCTCAGTGCATGAACAGAGCGGTTTTTTGATTTCGCTTGTGATCAGTCCCCAACTTCATTAGAATTCTCTTCTAGAGATTGCGTGCCTTCGTCTCTTCCGGAATTTCACGGCACATCTACAGTGCCATCCATGCACAGGAGAATGACATGACACGCTTACGCCCCCTGACCCAAGCCGCGCTGATCACTTCACTCATTGCTGGAGCCGCATCAACCGCGACCGCGAACCTCAACTTCACGCAAACCGTGGACAACTGGTTCAACAACAAGTACACCTGGAACGCACAAACCGAAACGGTGGCACTCGGACGCAGTCTGGATCCCAACGGGACGGTCCGGAGTGTCTGGGCGCGTGTGGTCCAGAAGAACGGGTCCAAGGCAGGGACCGCCGTGTTCTGCACCACGATGACCAAGACCGGTTCTGTCGGGCTTCTGGATACATGGGCCGTCAATGTCCCAGCGGGAACCATCTGCGACGAGGATTTCTGGGACGCGACGATTCTGTGCGTAGAACTCGTGCAGTGCGGGCGTGCTCAGCAGCTCGGCCACAACTCGATCCCATCATCATTCGGTCGCGTCGGGATGGTGGAGTTGCCACCGATCGATCTGGATCCGGATCCGAGCATCGCGTATGCGAGTCTCGATCCATTCGAGTTTGACACACAAGCGGTGATCGATGCGGGCTTTGATCTCGCGGTCTACGCGTACCTCGACCCTTTCACCGGCGTGCCCATCATCCTCAACCACCTCGACCCCATTACCTTCTCGACCTTCACCTTCGACCCGATGGACCCCTTCGGGACCGGACTCCCCTACCAGCAAGACAACTTCCTGATCATGGGGATCGATCTTGATCCACAGTGGGATCTGCTCCCGAAAATCTCAACCGGCCTCAACGATTTCCAGTGGCAGCTCTTCCCAGACGGGACCGGGCTCCTCCAGACCGACCAGGGCAACTTCCAGATCCTCCAAGCACAGCCCATCATCGAGGGCTGGGAACCGGTCTGCCCCGCGGATTACAACGAGGACGGCGTGGTCGACTTCTTCGATATCTCCGAGTTCGTGACACTCTTTGGCGCCCAAGATCCTGCAGCAGATTTCAATGGCGACGGGATCGTTGATTTCTTTGATATCAGCCTGTTCCTGCAAGCGTACTCTGAGGAGTGCTCACCGGGTCGGAAGTAACCACTTGATGCTCAGTTGATTCATGTAGTCGGCCTTGCAAGGCTTCGCATTCACGTGTTTGGATCTGGCTCTGATGCGCGGTATAGTCTAAATAGTGACTGCGCATTCTGACAACCCGTATTTCAATGTCCCTCCACTTTGGGAAGCCATTGATCTTGATAACGAACAGGAAGCGCTGACGTGGACGAAGAGATTGTTAGCTTCCGGCGAGAGTCCAATATCATTTGGTCCTACTGCTCATGTATCTCCGCTCGAGCTTGCTTGGAGAAACGGCTATGCACAGGTTATGAAACTTCTTCTCTCAGCCGGTGCCACAACGGAGATACATGATGATTTTGATGTTTCGTACTGTTTGGTGAAATCTCCGTTCGAAGCAAGTCGTCTCTTGCTGGATAGAGGGCTAGATCTCACAAAGCTTGTGTACAAGAACCAGCAAGGCGATCTTATCTGCGATGGCTTCAACAATGTCCTCAGCGAACTGCTTTGCGAAGACAACTATGAAAAGATTCAACTGCTTAGGCCATTTGGAATTATGGTTTTTTTGAATGCTTTTGAATCTGACCTTGGCAGATCACCTTTATGCCAGATGGCAGAAGAGGAAAACTTGAAGGGTTTATTGTGGTTGATCCAAGAAGGTGCTGATGTCAATGCTTATTGCGAAGCAACAATAGGTCCTACGGCAATTGAGCTTGCTGTTGACACTGGTTCAATACAGATCGTACAAGCCCTACTTGATGCAGGGGCAAACCCCAACATACCAACATGGATGTGGAAGACTCCCGTGGATCGTGTAGTCAACTATTCAACAACTCCGCGTAAGCACAAACACGATCCAGAAAACAAGCCGGATCGAGTTGAAATCCGCAAGTTGATTCTCGAAGCAGCAAAGAGATTCCCACCACCAATCTATCCAGACGGGTCGATGCCATCAGTATGGCCCCCGCTTTCCAACTGCAGATAGTTTATTGCACCAAACCCTTGGTCAACCGCATAAACGCTGTCTCGAGGTTGACCGGTTCTTCTTGGAAATGGGTCATCCGGAGTCCGTTGTTGATGAGCACATTGGGGATGTCGGTGTAGTTCCCGCCCATCCGATCGTCGAACTGCGCATGGATGAGTTGTCCGGATCCGCCCCCGACTGCGGTGCCGTCCCCTTGGACGATGGAGACTTTCTCGACGCCGGGCATGGTCTGCAGAACCTTCGCGGCGTCCTGGAGTCGTTCCGCGACGCCAACATGGATGACATGTCCGACCTTTGCTCTTCGGAGGATCTCATCAACCGTGCCGTTGAAGAGTAGTTCACCCTTCTCAATGATCCCGACGGTGTTGCACAGCTCGGCGAGCTCGTGGAGGATGTGGCTCGAGATCAGGATGGTCTTGCCCATCTTCTTGAGTTCTTTAAGCAATTCGCGGATCTCGATCCGCGCGCGTGGATCAAGACCCGATGCGGGCTCGTCCATCAGCAGGACTTTCGGGTCATGGAGCAGCACGCGAGCGATGCTCAGCCGCTGCTGCATACCACGCGAGAGCCCGTTGACTTCTGCGGTTTGTTTGTAGGTCAGATCGGTGAGTTCAAGCACATCATTGACGACCTTCTTGCGCTGCGAGCCGTTGATGTTGTACGCCGCAGCGAAGA
>JAEPQP010000121.1 GCA_017640485.1 Phycisphaerales bacterium
ACACTTATCGAGGATCTTCAGTCGTACACCGATCAGCAGTGGTCGCTTGTTCAAGAAGCGGATCGTCAACAGATCCAGCGGAATGGTGCCGGCGCTCCGCTCCACGATGATGCGTGGTTTGGAAACTACAAGCAGCTCAATGACATCATCGATCATTTCAACAATATCGCGACCCTGCGTCCCGATCTTACAGCGCCCTTTGTCGCGGGACAGTCGCATGAAGGACGCGACATCTTTGGGTTGACGATCTCCGCTCCTGATACTGCAGAGAATCCACGCGACGATCGGCCGGTGATCTTCTTGTTCAGCACCGTCCACGCACGCGAGTGGATCGCGCCGATGACGACTTCGTACTTCGCGTCCAAGTTCGCCGCGGACTACGACACTGATCCCAGAGTCCGATCGCTCCTGGACGCGACCCGGATCGCGATCATCCCGGTCGGGAACCCGGATGGATACCTGTATACCTGGTCGAATCAGCGGTATTGGAGAAAGAACCGGAACGGATCCGGGGTCGATATCAATCGGAACTGGTCGCACCAATGGGGCGGGCCGGGTTCGTCGGGGAGTTCCTCGAGCAACACCTATCGTGGGCCTTTCCCGTTCTCTGAATCCGAAACCCGCGCCCTTCGAGACACTGCGCTGTCGTTTGGCCCTCACCTGCTCGCGCACATCGACTACCACTCGTCGGGACAGTTGATCCTGTACCCGCAGGGCTATACACACACACCGATCGATGAGCCCGATCTCACCTTCTTCAGCGAGCTTACTCAGGATTTGTCCAACGAGATCCACTCGATCCACCACCAGCACTACGACCCGATCCCCTCCTCCGGACTCTACCTCGCGTCGGGTGTCTCTCCCGACTGGTTCTACAACGAGCAGGGAGTGACCAGTCTGACGATCGAACTGCGTCCACAGGGAGGGGACTTCAACCCGACGCCTTTGGTCATTCTTCCGAACGCAGAAGAGAACTACCACGCGCTCAAGCGGTACATCGAGCACGCGATCGAGCCGTTCGCGACTTGGCACCACGCGACCCCAGTTGCGAATCCGGACGAGCAACTCGAGCTTGAAGTGTTCTTCACCAACAATCTCGAAACACTCGATCCGGCGACCCCCACGATCTACACCCGGACCTCACCATCAGAGCCGTTCACACCGATCCCGATGATCGCGGATCCGGATGCCGAGGTCACCCAGCGCTACACCCACCTCACTCATCCAATCGAGTGCGGAACGATCCTTGAGTACTTCATCCAAGCGACTTCGACCGATGGTTCCACGATGACACTGCCGCTCACCGGTCCGGCGAATCCGTTCCGCACCGAACCGCAGCAGCCCGTGACCTACTTCACAGACGATCTTGAATCCAACTCAGGATGGATCGTGGGTCACCCATCGGATACCGCAACCGCGGGGATCTGGTCACGCACGGACCCGGAGCCCGTCCCGTTCGATGAGAAACGCTTCCTCCAGCCCGATCATGATCACTCGGCGCATGGTTCCATTTGCTATTTCACAGATGGAAACGCCGGAGACACCCCCAACGACAACGATGTGGACGGCACCACCTCGCTGATCTCCCCCCGAATCGACGCGACGCGTGCAGAAACTACCATCGTCAACTTCTGGTACTGGTTCTACCGCTCGATCGCGTTCTTTGATCTGCTCGAAGTCGAGATCTCCAACGACGACGGCAAGACCTGGACGCACGCACGATCGCTCAACCCGACCGGGCTCGAATGGGATCCGATGTCCATCCGGATCAATGATCATGTCGAGCCAACCAATCAAGTCCGGATCCGATTCATCGCGATCGATGGTCGAGCCGATCACATCGTCGAGGCGGGGATCGATGATCTGACTGTGGACTATCTCGGATGCCCGAGCATCAATCCAGCGGACCTCAACCACGACGGAGCACTGGACTTCTTTGACATCCAGTCATTCCTCACCCACTACTCGAACAACAACCCCATCGCGGACTTCACCAGCGACGGTGAGATCGATTTCTTCGACATCACCGCGTTCCTCAGTGCGTACAGCGGCTGAGCACCGATCGGATCGCGTTGGGAAGACAATCGCATTCGAGCTCAAAGACACGGGCCGCCACTTGTTCAGGAGTCTCCGATGGAGTGACTTCGCAGCGGCGCTGCTCGATGATCGCACCCTGATCGAACTCTTCGTCTGCGAAGTGCACCGTGCATCCGGTTTCGTTGATCTCCCCGCGTCTCGCGGCTTCGACGACCGCTCGATGCACATGCATGCCGTGCATCCCCTTGCCCCCAAAGCTTGGGAGCAGCGATGGGTGGATGTTGATCACTCGTCCTCGCACACGATCTGTGATCGGCACAAGCTTGAGGTACCCCGCAAGAATCACCCAGTCGATCGCATGCTCATCACACACTCGATCAAGGGTCCGCGCGTCGATCCCGGTTTCGCATACCAATGTCGGGATCCCGGCTTGCTTTGCTTTCTCGACTCCAAGACACTCGCGTGATCCAACGACAACCTTGATGGTCGCGTCGAGCGTTCCTTGATCGATGTGCTCGACGAGGTTGTCGAGCGTGCGTCCCGATCCGGAGAGCAGCACAGCCAGACGCGCGGGCTGGATCTTGGGAACCGCATCGGTCACGGATCAATCCTCACCCGGACGCGGGCACGGGCACTGAGCGAACGGGAAGGGCTTGCCGTCCCGCATCCCGACCATGGTCATGTCTGCTGAGGTCACATGAACGACTTCGTGCGTGTGGAATCGCTCAACCGAAACCTTGATCCGAACATCGAGACTGGTTCGTCCCAAACGTGTGGTGTAGGTGTAGCAGTTCACAATGTCACCGACATGGACCGGCGCGTGGAACTCAACCCTGTCCATCGCGGCGGTCACCCAATCGAGATCTCCGTGCCGGCGCGCTTCGACAAAGCCAGCTTGGTCAATGTAACTCAGGATGATCCCACCAAAGATCGTGCCGTAGGGATTGGTGTCCTTGGGCATCGCGACGACGCGCATCGAAAGCTTCTGCTCGTTGATCGCGTGGTCGGTGTTGTGCTGGGTCGTGGAATCGGGCATTAGTGAGCCGCCTCATCAGGTGTTGTGATTTCGAGCTGCTGCATGTGGAGCATTTTGAGACGATCGAAAACCGCGGATGGCACATATCGCTCGACAACGGATTCCCATCCGACCGGACCGATCATGCCCTTGACGAAACTGGAACTCAGTTCGCAGAGCGTGCGCGGAGGCATGAGGAACACAGTGGTGAGGTCCGGATTGAGATCCGAGTTCACATACCGCATCCCTCGTTCGTACTGGTAGTCCGCTTCTTGACGGATGCCGCGGATGACGAATCGTGCATTGACGCGCTTTGCGTAGTGCGCGAGGAACTCGTTCTGGATCGAAGCGACCTTCACATTCTGGTGTTTCGCGGCGACTCCTTCGAGCCAACCAAGCCGCTCATCGATCTCGAAGGTGTAGTCCTTCTCTGGATGCTTCGCAACCGCGACGATCAGCTCGTCGAACAGCTGCGCCCCCTGCTCGATCATCCAGACATGCCCGTTGGTCGGGGGGTCGAAACTCCCTGCGTAGACCGCTCGTCCGTTCATACCCCGGCTCCTTGGGTCGTGACCGCGCTCACCGCGCTGGTGAAGATGCTCAATCCCGGGGTTGAGCCGCTGGTGATCGACCGATCCAGACGCGTCGCAAAGGGATGACGATTCCAATCAAGCATCCGCTCAGGGTGAGGCATAAGCCCGAAGACCAACCCGGATGGATCGGAGACTCCTGCGATCCGGTCTGCAGAGCCATTGATATTGGTTTGGTAGCGGAGCGGGACTCGATCGGGATCGATCTGGTACGAATCTTTGAGAACGATCCGACCCTCGGCGTGGGCGTAGGGGAATCGGCAGATCTCCGGCTGGTCACTGAACTCAGCGAGTTGCTTGGTCCAGACGCAGTTGGAGTCGGGATTGACTTCCATCACCGCCCAGTCGTCGATAAATCTCCCGTGCTCGTTCTGACACAGCGCGATGCTCGGCTCGCCGTCCGAGTCTCCCGGCAGTAGTCCCAGCTGGACCAAGACTTGGAACCCGTTGCAAATACCGATGATGGGAACACCCCGGTCCCGAGCCTCGACCAGCTCAGGAAGGAGATGCTTGCGGGCATGCATCGCTTTGATACGTCCAGACGCGATGTCGTCGCCGTAGGAGAAACCGCCGGGAAAGCCGATGATATCGTACTTCTTGAGCAGCGACGGGTCACTGCAGAGCGTATCGAGATGCACAGACTCTGGGTCAGCACCCGCGAGTTCGAATGCTCGGACGAGTTCCAGATCGCAGTTCGTGCCTGCGGTGCGGATGACGAGGGCAGACGGCTTGGATTGCGATGGGCTCATGGGCAATCGTAGACCCATTGAAGGCGTATGATCGGGGAAGATCGAGTCCGAGGACATGGGGTCGATTCTGTGCTGATTCGTATTGAAAGGATCTCTCTATGCCTGCTGTGTATCCGTTTCGTGCTGTCGAGTTCAACCAGGGTTCGGGTGATGTGTCGAGTCTGATCGCACCGCCGTACGATGTGCTCGACGCGTCCCAGAAGCAGGCCATGCTCGATGCGGATCCCAACAACATCGTGGGGATCGATCTGCCGCATGTACCAGCGAAAGAGCTCGGTCCCAAAGCGGTCTACGAAGCTGCTGGAGAATCGTACCGCTCGATGCTCGAATCGGGGGTGCTCCGTCAACGCGAGACGCCCGCGATGTTCGCGTACCGCCAGAGCTTCGAGTTTGAGGGGGAGTCCTACCAGCGTTGCGGGATGGCCGCGACTGTCGAGACGGTCCCGTTCGGAGATCGCGACGGCGGCGGGATCCTCGCGCACGAGCAAACCTTCGGCGGCCCCAAGGAAGACCGCAAAGCGCTGATGGAAGCGACCGCGTGCCAGACTTCGCCGATCTTTGGGCTCCATCCGGACGAGGACGGCGAAGCAACCAAGATCGTCCGCGAGATCATGGATTCCCGCGATCCGGATGTCACCGCGAAGATCAGCGACGGCGTGCTGCAGGAAGTCTGGGCGATCGAGGACGATGCGACGATCACAAAGTACCAGAACGCGCTCAAGGGCGAGGACATCTTCGTCGCGGATGGCCACCACCGCTACAACACGGCACTCAACTATCTCGAATCATTGGGTAGTGTTGATGCGGATCATCCCGCACGGCGCACCATGATGGTGCTCGTCTCGATGAACGATCCGGGACTCGCGATCGGGCCGACCCACCGAGTCCTCGGCGGGATGGCAGACTACAGCATCGACGCGCTCCAGCAAGCGAGCGCCGGACTGCTCAACATCGAACCAATCGACAACGACCCCCAGACCTTCCTCGCACAGATGGATGTGCTCGCCGAGCGTGAGAAGACCAATGTGTTCGGGATCTACGACTACGACACCGGACTCTGCTTCGGCGCTTGGCCCGCGATCAATGATCCGTTGGAAGACAAGTTCCCCGACCAGTCCGAGGCCTGGCGCGGCTTGGATGTCGCGATCATCCAGCACCTGATCGTCGATGAGATCTGCTCACCAGAACTCAACAACGGCGAGCCCGTCAAGTGGGCGTTCCCGCACTCAATCGACGAGGTCCTCGCGATCGGACGCGGCGACGAGACGGGCAGCTCCATCGCCGGCGGCGGGAAGGCGCAGGTCGCGATCATCGTGCGTCCGACTCCACTCGAAGCGGTGCGCGACATCTCGCGTGCCGGGGAGTTGATGCCTCAGAAGAGCACATTCTTCTATCCGAAGCTCGCGACGGGGTTGTGGTTGAACCCATTGAAGTAATGGGAGCTGGACGATCGGCAGTAGGTTTGCTGTGGATGGTGATGCAGACGCCCTGGATCGCATATGTCTTTCTGGTGCTGCTGGTCTACTGCCTGCTCAGTGCACTCATCGAGCAGAAGAGGCTGATTGGTTGGGTGCAGATCACACTCGCCGTCTGTATCCCGGTGGTCGTGATCTTCAAAGATGCACAAGACTACGGCTGGGAATACTGGATGATCTGGATCGGGGGCGTGGTAGGATGCTTTGTCTACTGGCTCGAACGGATGATCGATGCTTCACCATTGAACGAATTGGAAGACTGAGACAACTCGATCGTCAAATCAGAAATCGAGTTTCTTGGTGTAGGGAGAGTCAGATTCCTCGTTCCATCCCCGGCTCCGCGAGGGCGCTTCGAGCAGTTCACCTTCGAGTGTGTGAACCGTCATCTGCGCGCCGCGGGCGCGGAGTTGGGCGAGTTGCCGTGATCCGATCTTGGTCCGGAGCTTGACCGCGTCGTCGATGTAGTCGCGTTTGGTAACCGTCGTCCGGTTCTCGATGGTGTGGACGGTCTTGGAATCCGACAGCGGCACCAGAATCTCGAGTTCCTGAATCTCACCGATCGAGTGGTTCTTGACGCGATTGATCAGCGCCTCTTGTCCCATCGGAGTGGGCTCGCCTTCCTTCGCGGGCAGTGCGCAGAGGGGGATGGATCCCGGAACCCTGGATTGCCAGTAGAGCAGGTCGGACTGATCGACCAGCTTATCGGCTTTGTTCAGACACACCAGATACTCTGGTCGTTTGTAGTGGTGGTAATCCTTGCCCTCGCGTTTGTGCTGCTCCGCTTCCTTCGCTTCGCGTTCTTCAACCTCCGCGAAGAGCTCGTCGAGCGTCGTGAGCACTGTTTCGTAGTGCAGCTCGATGCTCGGATCGGAGATGTCCAGCACGATAATAATCAGATCCGCGTGCATCGCTTCTTCGAGCGTGGCGCGGAACGACGCGACGAGGTGGTGAGGCAGATCGCGGACAAACCCGACCGTGTCGCTGAGCATCGCGGTGTGTCCGCCTCCCAGATCCCACTGTCTGGTGCGCGTCATGAGCGTCGCGAACACACGATCATCCGCGTACGCGCCGCCTTCGGTGAGAGTATTGAAAATCGTCGATTTCCCGGCGTTGGTGTACCCGACGAGTCCCACGGTGTAGTGGTCGTTGTTCCGCTTTTCGACCGCTCGGCGCTTGCGTGCTTGGATCTCTTGGAGTTCGCGCTGGAGGATGGTCTTGCGGCGTTGCACCAGTCGACGGTCGATTTCGAGCTGCTGCTCACCAGGGCCGCGGGTCCCGACGCCCCCGATGCCTCCGGACCCAACGATGCGTTCAAGGTGGGACCACATCGCGCGGAGCCGGGGGTAGGTGTACTCGAGCTGAGCGATCTCAACCTGGAGCTTCGCTTCGTGGGAGATCGCTCTGGACGCGAAGATGTCGAGGATCAGTTCGGAGCGGTCGAGGATCTTGCAGCTGGTGTGCTCCTCGATTTTCGCGATCTGCTTCGGGGAGAGATCGTGATCGAAGATGATCGTCCCCGCTTTGAGCTCGGCGCACGCGTTCTTGAGTTCGTCGAGCTTGCCCGTGCCCATGTAGGTGCCCGCGATGGGTTTCTGGAGGCGCTGCTCGATCTCACCCACAACGACCGCGCCCGCTTGAGCCGCGAGTTCGCGGAGTTCTCCGAACGGATCGCGCTGGTCGTAGTTGGACTCGGGGAGACGCACGGCTGCGAGCATCGTGCGTTCTGCTTGGACTTTGATAGATTGACGATCAGTAGGTTCTGGCATGGACAGGAATCGTAGCGGGGAAATCAGTGCTTGAGGGGGTGAAGTTTGTGCTCGGCGCGGTTGGCGTTGAGCAGGACAAACGCCGGGGGATGCTGCGAGAGCAGCTTGAGCAGTTGTGAAGCGGAGCAGTCCAGTCGCAGGGCTGCTTTTTTGGGATCGTGCTTGCACGCTTCGAGGACATCGAGCGCCAGCGCGAGCATCGCGGGATAATCCTTGTGCTTGGGGGAACAGATGATCTTGCCGTCTCTCGTTCGCGATTTCCAGAGGTCGCTGCGGATCTCCCCGATCGGGACGGGATTCCGAATCGTCAGCGCCAGCGTGTGTCGGAGTCGGGAGATCGCGACCTTTTCATTCTCCGCGGCACTCCGACGCTCGCCCGCTTGAGCGTTGGTCCCTGTTGGTGTGTGCGTGATGGTGATGTGCGTCGAAACCTTGTTCCGATGCTGACCACCGGGTCCTTGGGAGCGCCCCTTGTGGATGGTGCAGTCCTTGAGGAGTTGCTCGATCTCAACTGCTGCGGGATGGGCAGACACAGACATGGTCAGCACGCCGTGGTCGG
>JAEPQP010000142.1 GCA_017640485.1 Phycisphaerales bacterium
ACCCGCGCCAGACCGGTATCCAGCGTCACCAGCATCGACTTGGTCATTTCAGCAAGCTCAACCAGCGCCAGATCCACACCCTTCTTTTGGACAGGAGTCGAATCAATCACGACATCGACGAGCCGCATCCGCTGGAGCTTGCTGACCATGTCCAAGCCGCGCCGACCTTTGTTGCGCTTCATGCGATCGCGCGAGTCCGCCATGACTTGCATCTCTTCGAGCACGAACTGCGGGATCACCACCGCTTGCTGGATCAACCCCGTCGCCGCGATGTCAACAATGCGTGCATCGATGAGCACCGAAGTATCGAGCAGCAACGGGCGAGGCCCACGGATCTGCTTCGCGAACTCCACATACGGAATCACCAACCTGAAATCATCCTGTGATTGCAGCACCGTCGTGATCCCGAGGAACGACAGCGACACCCCCAGCAGCACCTTGACCACCGATACAAACGGGCCGGCCTCGAAATCCCACGACTGCACCACCAGATCGATGATCGTCGAAAGCACCCACGCCGCCATCAAGCCCGCGAGCAGCCCAAACACAATCCCCGAGATCATCGAGATCTTCTTGCGAGGCATCATCACATCGAGACTCAGGAAAATTCCCGACAACACCAACGCCACCAGAACGGGGACCCAAGGACGCTTCGCGAACCCGACCTCAAGATCCCCCGCGGTCTGCGTAATGCTGAAAACATACAGCATCATCACGACCATCATCAACCCAACGAACCCGATCCGCACAAAGCGAACCAGCATCTTGGAGTCACGATCTTCGGTCAAACTCATTATCAGTGCCCTCGTAGTCAACGAAGCGAGTGGATGCTCGCCGGAATCTGTAGGTCCTGCTGAATCCTTGAATCTCAGCTCGAACACCCCACTCTATCATCATCTATGGCAATTTGCCCAGTAGAAAACGGGTCAAGAGGGCCAGATTCTGAAACAGTTACAGAACGCCCGGTCCGTATTGAAGCGATATGATCTCTCTATGACCGCCCCACATCGCTCTGTCGTCATCACAGGCCTCGGCACAATCTGCTCCATCGCCGATTCCCCAGACACATTCTGGGAATCCCTCTGTGATGGCACCACATCCATCTCCGCGATCGAGAGCTTCGACGCCTCCGGGTTCACCTCCCAACTCGCAGGTCAGGTGTCCGCCAAAGTCCGCGATTGGGTCCCCAAATCCTACCGGAAAGCCACCAAGGTCATGGCCCGCGACACCGAACTGGGAGTCATCGCCGCCAAAATCGCCTCCGACCACGCCGGACTCCTCACCTCAGGATCAGACGAAGGCGATACCGGATTCCAGATCAACCCCGCCCGAACAGGATGCCAGATCGGCGCGGGACTCATCGCCGCCGATACCGCTGAGATGTCCCGCGCCGTCGTGACCGCGACCGACAGCTCCGGTGCGTTCAACACCAAGGAATGGGGGACCGAGGACGACGGGCAAGCCGGGATGAACAACCTCCCCCCCCTGTGGTTGCTCAAATACCTCCCCAACATGCCCGCGTGTCATGTCACCATCATCCACGGGCTCCAAGGCCCATCCAACACCATCATGGGTGCTGAAGCCGGCGCCCTCCTCTCCATCATCGAGTCCACCCGCGTCATCCGACGGAACGCCGCAGATATGTGCCTCACCGGCGGTGCTGAATCACGCATCAACCCGCTCGGATTGCTGCGCTGGGACTACGCAGGACGACTCGCCGAATCCGTCGCAGACGCCGACCCCTCCGAGATCATCAAACCATTCGACCCATCCTCTCAAGGCTCCATCATGGGTGAAGCCGGAGGCATGCTCGTCGTCGAAGAAGAAACCCACGCCAACAAACGCGGCGCCACGGCATACGCACGCATCACCGGCTACGCGACCACCCAATCCATCAACCCGACCCTCCCGATCTTCGACGAAGATCCCGCCGATGATGAAGCACTGAGCAGAGCAATCGACATCGCGATCGCACAAGCCGGACTCTCTCCGCAGGACATCAATGCCGTCCTCCCCCTCGGGATCGGGGATGCGAACCTCGATGCTCGCGAAGCCGGAGCCATCCGCCGATCACTCGGAGATCATGCCGAAACAGTTCCATTGGTCACACTCACCGAACGCATCGGGAACACCCTGTCGGCACACGCCGGACTCATGACCGCGACTGGCGCACTCATCCTGCACCATCAGCATCTTCCCGCATTGACAAGAACGCTCAATAACTCAGGGGTGTATACCCCAGATAAGAATACACCTATTCAACACATCCTTATTTGCACAAGTTCACTCGCCGGACAATGCAGCGCCCTTGTCCTGAGCAAGATCTGACGCAACAATAGTGAGACTTACCCAATGCTGGCTATCGAGAGGGCCAGATCCACGGCGTGCTGTTTCTAAGCCGCTTCTAATCTTTCGCTCGCAGGGATATTGATTTAATTATGCCACACAACACACAAGAACGCCGTCGCGGACGCTCCACACCATTGTCGGATCTCGATCCAGCGCTCACCGAGTCCAGCCGCAGACTCATCGGCTGCGCCATCGAAGTCCACAAAGAACTCGGCCCAGGATACCCAATCGACATCTACCGCAAAGCGCTCATCAAAGAACTCGAGATCGAGGAAGTCCCACACAAGACCGATCACAAGATCGATGTCGAGTTCGACGAGGAAGTCATCGGCACCGTCGGCGCCGACTTCTTCATCGAAGACCGATTCCTCCTCAACATCATCGCCGAGTACCAAGATGTGACCTCCGGCGACCGCAACGCGCTCCGCGCCACCCTCCGCGCCGCAGATCTCGAGCTCGGACTCATCATCAACTTTGGACAACGCCGACTCAAAGACGGCCTCGTCCGCGTCCTCAACCCAGACGCCCTCCGCAAGGACGACGACGAGGATGACTACGAAGACGACGACAGCGAAGAATAATCAAGGAATACGCCGAGCACCCGCCCGGTTCTAAGCCCTATGAGCACCAACCAACCACTCCCAGACGACCAACGCGTCGTCATTACCGGCGCCGGATGGGTCACCCCTCTGGGAACCGACATCGACACCGTCTGGGAGCGCCTGCTCAACGCCGAGAGCGCCGTCGCGCCCATCACCCACTTCGACGCATCCACATTCGCGACCAACTTCGCCGCAGAAGTCCGTGATTTCAAGCTCTCAGACTTCATCGAAGACGACGGGCTCCATTCCACGGCTGGACTCTCCACCCAGTACGCGCTCGCCGCGTGCCAAAACGCCTTCAAAGCCGCGAAACTCGACCAACACTCGATCGATCCCGCCCGCATCGGGGTCTATCTGGGCGCGGGCGAAGGCGTCCTCGACTACGAGCCGTACATGGCCGCGAATGTCGCCGCGTGGGATCACGAAGCGCGTGCGTTCAACCCCAAAGCATGGGCCGACACCGCCTACGCCGGGATGACCCCCGCGCCCGAACTCGAACAGGAACCCCAGCTCACCGCGCTCCACATCGCGCGCCGCTTCAAAGCACAGGGACCAAACCTCAACTGCATGACCGCGTGCGCCGCATCCACCCAAGCGATCGGTGAAGCCGCCGAGCTCATCCGCATGGGAGAAGCCGACGCGATGATCGCAGGCGGATGCCACGCAATGATCCACACGCTCGGCATCACCGGATTTATCCGACTCACCGCGATGTCCACACGCCGCGACGACCCCTCCACTGCATCGCGCCCGTTCGATGTCTCCCGCAACGGATTCGTCATGGGAGAAGGCGCCGGGATCGTCATCCTCGAATCCCTCGCGTCCGCCAAGAAACGCGGCGCCAACATCCTCGCCGAGATCTCCGGATTCGGATCCACGGCAGACGCGTACCGCATCACCGACATCCACCCCGACGGACAAGGCGGCGCAGGCGCGATGAAACTCGCCCTCGAGCAAGCCGGGATCGATCCACACGAACTCGACGAGCACGGCAACCCCCTCGTCCAGTGGATCAACGCCCACGGCACATCCACACAAGAAAACGACAAGACCGAATCCAACGCCGTCCGCTCCGTCTTCCAAGACAACGCGATGAAGGTCCCGTTCTCATCCGTCAAGTCGATGCTCGGACACCTCATCCAAGCCGCGGGCGCCGTCGAGCTCATCACCTGCCTCAAAGCGATCGAGACCGGGAAGATCCCCCCCACCGCGAACCTCAAAGAAATCGATCCCGTCTGCGGCCTCGACCACATCCCAGGACAAGCGCGGGACTGCAACCCCACCGGAGGCGTCAACGCGACGTTGTCAAACTCCTTCGGATTCGGCGGACAGAACGACTGCGTCTGCCTGACCAAGTACACCGGATAACTCCTCAGAACATCCGGAATCAGGCAATTCCAGCGGATTGCCCCCTCTCGCCGATACCACTGGTGAATGTCCAAACTCGGCGCCATCCAGACCACCATCACCTCGCTCGCGATCATCGGAGCCGTCGGCGCGGTTTCTCTGATCGGACTGAAAGTCGCGCGAGCGGAAGCCGCGAGCACTGTGTATCAAGACCGGCTCCGCGATCTGTCGTCTGAATACGAATCTCTCCGCTCACATTACAACCAAGCCGTGCGCCAGACCGCGATCACCGAACTCGTCGTCAAGGACCGCAAAGTCACCGTCCAGGTCCGTACGATCGAAGGCGACCAAGAGATCATCCAGACCAACTGCAACGCCGACAAAGAGATCTATGTGGACTTCGCCCTTATCAACGGCCGGCTCTGGATCCGGCGCGTCTTCGATGCCGACACCCCACCATCACAAGCCACCGTCATCAACCCCAAACTCGCGGATGTCGACTGGGACTCCGAAGGGGCGCTCGTCGGACAAGCCGTGTACCGACAACTCGCCGAGGGACGCTGGATTGTGAACGCCGCAGGAGACGGCGCACTCGCACTCACGCAGGTCCCCGAAGACCAGATCGTGAACCTCGCGCCACCTCCCGAGATCAAGAGCTACAAAGAGGTCCAGTCCGAGGTCGACGAAGAGATCGATAAGGTCACCTGGCGTGATGTCCTCGCGTCCGTCTTCAACGACTGATCAGGTATTCCCTTTCCAGATGCACCAGTAGTGCACCGCCGCCGAGTGCCACACGATGTGCCGAAGCATCACCCCAATCATCTCATCGAAAAACATCTCTTCGCCGTATGTAATCCGTCCGCACCGATCGGGGTGCTCTAAACACCAAGTACAGAACCGCTCGACATCCTCGCGGATCATCCGTCCCGCGCCTGCAACACTCCGCTCAGCGCTCGGCCAATCGTCCACTTCCTTCCCCCACTCGCCCATCGCCGCCTTCGCATGCACACGGAACACCTCCGCGATGTGCATCAGATGCCACGCGCCGCTCCCCTCCTCGTCGATATCACCCATCTCCATCCACGCGTGCTTGTCCAGCGCCTGACGCAGCGACTCCCAAGGCTCCCTCACAGTCGCCAGCAACTGCCCGACCAATGTCCCCACGCGGATCGCGTGCTCGTCCGTTTCGCTCATCGCTCAATACCTCAATGACGCTGCAGATCAAGGAGCAACGACGCCGTACCCCTCGCTGAAGACCTCGACCGGATCACCAACCCCGAGCGGGATCCCCGACGCGTTCCACACCACGATCATCACCATCCACAACAGCGTAAACGCGATCGTATACGGCAGCATCATCGCGATCAGCGTCCCGATCCCCGCCTTGGGCGCGTACTTCTGAACATACATCAGCACAATCACCAAATACGGATTCAAAGGCGTGATGATGTTCGTCGTTGAGTCCCCGATCCGATACGCCGTCTGCGTCATCTCGGGACGGATCCCGATCAGCATAAACATCGGGACGAAGATCGGCGCAAACAACGCATACTTCGCGCTCATCGATCCCACGAACAGATTGAACACCATCGTCACAAGAATAAACGCGATCAGCAGCGCCCCAGCACCGAACTGCTGATTGAACAACCACTCGCCCCCAGAGAACGCGAGCATGCGTCCCAATCCCGATTCATCGAACGCCGCGACGAACTGACCCGCAAAGAACGCGAGCACGATAATCGGCGCCATCCCCGCCATGGACTCCACCATCGTCCGCGCCGCGTCCTTCGTCGATTTGATGTTCCCGACCACCGCACCGTACACACACGCCGGGAGAATCGTCAGCACAAACATCAAAGGCACAATCACCGCCACCCATCTCGGGAACGGCCCATCGCTCCCATACAACGGGGATCCCTTCCAGAACACCAGCAATGCGGTGAACGCTAGCCCGAGACCAAAGGTCACCCCTGCCCAGAGCAACCCCTTTGCTTCCGCAGGCTCAAGCGTCCCATGCCCGTCGAGCGTCGAAGCGTGCGCCGGATCGGGTCCGCCGTCCTCCGGAGACTTCGATGCGAGCCGCTTCTCCACAAACATCGCCGTCGTTGCCCATCCCACGAAGGTCAGCAGGAC
>JAEPQP010000008.1 GCA_017640485.1 Phycisphaerales bacterium
ACCTCGCGGGGCTGGGCTGCGATGACCAGTTGATCAAATCGATCATCGACAGCAGCCTGCTCTGAGCTGACTTCCCACGAATCATCTTCGATTTGCTTGACCCGTTCGATGCGCGTGCTGGTTTGGACAGGGAGTCCCTCAGCAAGATGCCGACTGATTGATCCCATGCTTGGTTTCCCAACGAATCGATCGTCCCACGCTGCGCACACCCCCGCATCGATCCACGCGTGAACCGCAGATTGAAAGCCGGGATCATCGACGCGGAAGCTAGGCGCCCCGTGATCCGCGATCACCCGCCCGTCCATGTGTGTGCGGGTCGAGATGCGACCGCCGACGCGGTATCCCTGATCAAAGATCTGCACGCCGCATCCAGCGGAAATGAGGGCTTGGGCGCATGACAGCCCGCTGATCCCTCCACCAATGATGCCGACGCGAACTGAACTCATTGAGTTACTCGACGCGATCAAAGATGTATCCACCTTTGACCGCACCCCAGACCTGCTCGCCCTCGTCGTCGTACCCACGATCCCAGGTCACCAACCGTTCACGATGCAGGAAGACCTCGCTGGTCGCGTAGGTCGCTCCGCGCAGAGTGGATTGGCAGTCGCGTCCGTTGGTCGAACCGATGAACGCGTTCTGGGACGCATCCCAGCTCACGCTGATCGCGCATCCGATCCGCACACTCAGGTCATCTGGGGTCAGATCCGACAATGGTTCGTCCTCGAGATACGCGAGCGCGTACGACTCGGGATCCTCGAAGCTATAAACCGTGGAGACAAACTCGTTCTCACCGGTTTGCTCGAGCCGGTACACCCGCTGGCGGTACGGGCGATCCGACGCCGTCGCGACCGCTTGCTCGACATAGAGCCAAGGCCCATCGGTGCGATCCTGCCAGATCGGGACCATGTTGAGCTCGATCTCATAGAACTCCGCATCGACCTGCGATTGGTTGTACGACGAGAAGGATCCGGTCAGGTACTGCTCAAACCGCATCATATTGAGCGAAGGACGCGCTTCTTCTTTGGATTTGAAGAACTGGAACCCGTTGCACGACGCGGTCAGCATCAGTGTGCAGACCATCGCGAGCGAGAAAGAGACCGATTGAGTGAGTCGACGAGTAGTGTTCATGGTGATCCCCTGTGAGTGATATGACCTGGCTTTGGTTACGGGTTTTTGGGTCGACCGTTGCTCTTACCCTTGCCCTTCCCGCCACCTTTGCCCTTGTTCTTTTTCTTCTGACCCGGACCCGCTTTGCCCGCGGCGTCCCTGCGGTAGTCCGTCTTTCCACGATCGCGCGATTTCGACTTCCGGCTGCGGCGCTGACCGCCGGGCATCTTCTTGAACCCAGCACCCTCGGTTTCGCCCAGACCTCCGAGACTGTCCCCGCCGAGCTTGAGTCCAACGCCAAGACCCTTGCCCTTTGCTTTGCCCGCGGCTCGGCTATCGGGATTCGCGATCAACAGATCCATCCGACGCATCGCCAGATCCACCTGCGCAACAGTCACCCGAACGCGATCCCCGATCGAGAAACTCCGTCCCGAATGGATATCCACAAGCGCCCCGGTCCGATCGTCGATCTTGAAGGTCGGGGGGCGTTTGTCACGCGTCGTGTCTCCTGGGAGATCGTGCTTCGCGACCATGCCGTCGGCGAGGTACTTCTCGATCTGTACATAGATCCCTTTGGAGGTCACGCCGGTGACGAATCCGTCGAACTCTTCTCCGATATGCTCGGCCATCAACTGCAGCACGAGGAACTGACGGAGCTCCCGCTCCGCGTTCGCGGCGTTGACCTCGGTATTGGAGCAGTTGTTCCCGATCTCTTTGAGTTTCTGCTCATCAGGACACAACGGGCTATCACGCAGCTGCTTCCCGAGCGCCACCTTCGCATCGTCGGTCTTGGGAAAGTTCTTCCCGTTATCCGTGTGCTTGAGATACGCGACGAGCGCCCTGTGGAGCGTGAGGTCGGGATAGCGCCGGATTGGTGAAGTGAAGTGGGAGTACGCCGTGGACGCGAGCGCGTAGTGACCAATGAGAGCAGGGGAATAGACCGCTTTGGTCATCGTCCGAAGCACAGCGGTATGCACCGCGCGAGCAGCACCGGTCCCGGCGGTCGCGTTGAGCAGTGTCTGGAGTTCTTCACGCGAAGGATTCTTCGGGATCCGGTACCCCGCGACCATCGCGGTTTTCTTGAGTTCCTCAACATCGCCCGGGGTTGGTTCGGGGTGGGTGCGCCGAAGAACCGGTACGCGCATGGATTCAAAGAGCGTCGCGAGCGCCTCGTTCGCTTCGACCATGAACATCTCGATGATCGTGTGGGTGAACGCGTCGTCTTCTTTGTGCGCGTCGATGACCTTGCCGTTGTCATCAAAGACGAGCTCGACTTCTGGGAGATCCAGATGGATCATGCCCGCTTTCTCGCGGCGAGCGCGGATCAATCGAGCGAGCTTATCCATGTCCTTGCACACATCGATGATCTCTTGCGAGTGGGGGGTATCAGTCTTTGCGTTTTTCTTCGCTTCTTCGAGATCCCCATCAATCAGCGCCTGAGCTTCGAGATAGGTCATCCGTTTCGCGGATTTGATCAGCGATTGGCACACGCCGCGCGAACGGACATTGCCCATCTTGTCGTAGCGGATGATGCAGGTCTTCGCGTACCGGAGCACGCCTTCTTGCAGCGAGCAGATCCCGTTGGACAGCACCTCGGGGAGCATCGGGATCACCAAGCGGGGAAGATACACCGAGTTCCCACGCTCCGCGGCTTCCACATCCAGCGCCGAGTCGGGCGCGATGAAGTGCGACACATCCGCGATGTGGATCCCCAGTTCCCAGCCCCCGTCATCGAGTTGCTTGAGCGAGATCGCGTCGTCGTAATCCTTCGCGTCGGGTGGATCAATCGTGCAGATCAGGTCCCCCGTCAGATCACGACGCATGTCCAGTGCTTCGATCCCGTCGCTCTCGTACCGCGACATCTCTTCATCGAACCGCTGCGTCGCTTCGCGTGCTTGCTGGACGCAGGATTCCGGGAAGTCATTGCTGGGGAGCCCGTACGCCGCGATGACCGCTTGCGTCTCGACATCGGGATCACCCGCTTCTCCGAGCACCTTCGTGATCACGCCCTCTGCGAGGTAGTCCCCCTCCGGGTAATCGATGATCTCGATGACCACCTTATCGCCGGGCTTTACATTCTTGGATTCTGCATCGCGGATGATGATCGGGTCGGTGAGTTCTCGTCCGTCGGGATAGACCAACCAGCGACCGTCGCGTTTGTCGATCTCTCCAGAGAACGCCGCGCGTTTGCGAGCGACGATGTCGATGACTTCTCCCGAGTACTGACGCTCGAGTGTCCCGAGCTTGCGTTCGCGCCGCTGATCGCGCTGGTAGTACACCTTGACGGTATCGCGATCCAGGGCTCCGCCCGTCGCATGCGCCGGGATAAAGACATCCCCGCCGTGGGTGACCTTTGATGGAGAGAAGA
This sequence comes from Phycisphaerales bacterium, assembly GCA_017640485.1. Classification (GTDB taxonomy): domain Bacteria; phylum Planctomycetota; class Phycisphaerae; order Phycisphaerales; family UBA1924; genus UBA1924. The sequence goes on from JAEPQP010000008.1 coordinate 3,476, forward strand.
ACCCGAATCCACTCTTGGTCGAGCGGAACTCGCCGATCGCTTCCCCCTCGTCTTCACGGAACGGGAGCGTGATCTTCCCGGCGTCATCAAGCGCCACGACCTCCTCGGCCGCGAGCTCGCGGACAGCGGCGCCGAACTCCTCGATATCCTCGATGTTCAGGTCTCGAGCAACCAGTGGGATCTGAGCGGGGACATACGAATCGTGTGAGATGTGGGCGACCAATCGGGCGCGATAGCGTTCTGGCATAGCAGACTGTATCGACCCATCCGCCCATACGACGGCAGAATCCCCCATCCGGACGCGATCTTGTCCATATCATCACCCATGCCGTTGTCTGCGAGCAATCTCTCATTTGCGTACCCAAAGGGACCCACAGTCCTCAAGCAGATCGAATGCTCGATCCATCCAGGATCCATCACCGCGATCATTGGACCCAACGGAGCCGGGAAGTCCACTTTGCTGCGGATCCTTGCGGGACTCACCACGCCCGATGAGGGCTCGGTCACTCTCGACGGCTCCTCAATCCATTCTCTCAGCGCCCAGTCCCGCGCTCGGCAGATCGCATTCATCGCGCAGCGTTCGTCACTCGCGTTCGATTTCGATGCGAGAATGGTCATCTCGTTCGGTCGATTGGCGCTGGAGAAGGATGCCGCAGCCGTGGATCGAGCGATTGAGCGATTCGGGTTGATCGATCTCGCTGATCGACCCGTCGGATCCCTGTCGATCGGTCAGCAGCAACGCGTATCGCTCGCACGAGCGTGGGCGCAGCTCGATCCGTTCAGTTTCACCGATTCTGCTGCATCGAGGTACCTCCTCGCCGACGAACCCACCTCTGCGATGGATCCCAAGCACCAACTCGACACGATGGACGCACTACGCGATCTCGCTGAGCAAGGCATCGGGGTCGCGTTCGTCGCGCACGACCTCACGCTCGCATCACGAGCCGCGGATCGGGTGGTCCTGATGAGCGAGCAAGGCACCATCGAAGCGCACGGCCCGATCGACGAGGTCCTGACCCCCGATCGACTTACCAAGATCTTTGAAACCCCCTTCATTTCCGGCGATATACAAGGGCGTCGGTTCGTCATCCCAGACGCTTTATCCCCAGATCCTTGATATACTGAGTACGAATGAATCTTCAATCGATCATCCAAATGATCCTCGGCAACCCGATCCTCATCATCCTGCTCATCGGGGGTGGGTCTTCGTTGCTTCGTGCCTTCAAGACCATGAAGGAAAAGCAAGCGCAGAAGCGTGTGCGTCAGCAGATCATCGAGCAGCAGCGCCAAGCGGAACTCGATGAACTCCGGACCGGTCGTCGATCAGCATCTCCCCAAGCATCACCCGCGCCGGCTGTTACACAGACACAGAACGACCTAGCGAGCAAGAAGCGTCAACAGGAACTCAAGCGACAACGCATCGAAGAGATCCGTCAAGCACGCATCGAGCAGCTTAAGAAGATCCGGGAAAAGCGCAGCGCTTCCCAATCAGCCAATCGCGCCCCAAATCCATCATCCCAGCAATCCCGCAGAACACCAACCGCTGGATCTGGTCGCCAATCCCAACCGCGTCCAGCACGACCCCAGCCGCAGCGATCTGCCCAGCCGACCGCGCGGTCAACTGTCCAGTCGGCTCAGCAGAGCGCCACGCCGTACGCTCGCAAGAACCCAACGCCGTACGCGCCGGTCCAGTCCAAGAAGCAATCGATCCAAGCGTCCCAGCCTGAGCGCTCACGCAAAATCCAGAATGAATCGATCCAGCAGGACCAGCAGTCGCTTGTTTCACCCCGGCGACGCCGCGTGACTGAGGACAGCAACAAGATCGAGGTCGGGGCCGTGCCCGTCGCTCAGCGATCCATCCGCAAGGGTGTCGGCAAGCGAATCCGCTCGGATCTGCGATACGCGTTGATCGCCAAGGAAGTCCTCGGCACCCCGGTGGGGCTCCGATCACAGGGTGATGATGGATTTGGGACTCTATAATCATCAATAGCCGATGACTGAAGCAGTGACCCACCAGACCAACGAGACCACCCGCATGAGCAGACCCATCACCACAAGTTTGAGCATCCTCGCGTGGACGACGCTCGTATGCTCGCTGGGCGCCTGTGGCACGCTTGATAACGCACCACGCGGTGCGGGCTCGCTCCGCGACATCATCGCTCCGCAAACCTCACCGACCACCGCCGCGATCCTCGCGACCGATGAATACAACGCCGAGAACCGCTACCGGGGCACAACCATGCTCGCGAGCGCCCCGTTCGGCGGAGATCCCATCTACCTCGAACTCTACATCGACGGCACCGACGACGAGGACCCCGGGGTCCGCGCCACCTGCATCCGAGCGCTCGGTCGTCACGGCGACCCCATCCACGCGCCATACCTGATCAAAGCACTCGAAGACGAGGACCGCAAGGTCCGCATTGCCGCGGCGCGGGGTCTCCAGCGTGTGCACACCAACGATGCGGTCCCCGCGCTCATCCGCGCGATCGATGAGAGCAAAGAACCCGATGCGGATGTCCGCGCCAGCGCCGCAGATGCGTTGGGACAGTACCGCGCACCGTTCGTGGTTCAATCGCTCATCGCGGCTCTCCGCGACACCCGACTCGTCGTCAACAACCGGGTCCAGAACTCGCTGAATGTGATGACCGGACAGGACTTTGGGCTCGACCACAGCGCGTGGCTCGAGTGGTACAACTCAACCGATGATCTCTTCGCGGCTGGTCAGGTCTACACCTACCCAGTCTTCAATCGCAAGAAGCAGATCATCGAGTACCTGCCGTTCATGGGATCACCCCCCAACGAGACGACCTCGACCCCGGTTGGCCTGAATCCCGTCGAAGAATAATCCAATCGATCTGAGCTGTCCCAGACAGATCTGAACGGTCCGAGAACTCAGCGTGTACCGATTTGGAGTGGTCGGAGAATCGTGCGAATCCGATAGTTCAGATGTGCGAGCACTGACCCTCCAATCTGGTTCCCCTGTCCTTTCACCCGAATATCCGGACCCATCGCTTTCCGCTGGATTCGCGATCATCAAGCCGACGCTTGTGCTGCTGACGCAAGCGGATATCCGAGCGTGCCGATCTGCGGATCCGCTCGGCGTGCTTGGTCACCAGTTCGTCGGGATCGTCGATCAATCCGACAACCCCGATCTCATCGGTCAACGCGTTGTGGGTGATGTCAACATCACCAACCCCGAGTCACCACTCGCGAAGCGCGGGATCGGTCACCACGATCCCCAGCGCGGGATCCTGGGTATCCGTGCGATCGATGGGTGTCTCAGCGACCGCTTCATCATCCCTGAACGGAACCTCGCGCTCGTCCCAGACGAGATTGACGATGAACGGGCGGTCTTTACCAATCAACTCGCCGCCGCGATCCATGTGTCGAGGATCCAGCGCATCGAAGGCAAGACCTTCGTGACCGTGCTTGGAGGAGATCTGACCGCGCTGCTCTGCGCCCAGATCATGAGCAATCTGAACGCATCGGTCCGCATGCTCACAGGACGCAGCGATCGACTCGAACTCTGCGCCAAGTGGGGGATCAAACATCGTCACTTGGACCAGGTCGGACGGCGCGCCGATCAGGACATCGTGATCGATACGCTGACCGAACCCGAGTCGCTCAGCACAGCACTCGCGATGGCGCGTCCACGCGGAGCGATCATCCTCCAGAGCCACCCCGTCAGCGGGATCGCGGAACCATCGCTCGATACCAACGACATCGCGATGGTCATCGAACGCGAACTCAAGCTCTACGGCTCGCGCTGCGGACAGATCAACGACGGGCTCGAACTGCTCCGCTCAGGAACCATCGACCTCTCGGGACTCATCACCAAACGCGTCCGCTTTGACGATGTGATGAGCGGGCTCAGAGCCGCGGTCGAACCGAACCACATCGGGGTGATTGTGCAGATGCGTTGAGATTGACCTTACGGTGTCACAGCAGGGATGACACTTGCCGCGTCTGGCCATAACCAAGCGAAGATCCCAGCGGTGACGAGCGCGAATACGACCCCATCGATGAGACTGGTCACGATAAAGCGGTTGGGCTTTGCGAGAAAGAAATCATTGGCCAAGCCACCCATGCAGTATCCGAGGATGCCCGCTGTCCCGACCACACGGAAGACATCCATGTAGTCTGCGCCGGGTGCAAGCCCGATCCCGGCTAGGTAGGCACAGATCGCCGAGATGATCAGATACGAAACGAAGCATTTGAAGAGGTTCGCTCCAAAGTTTGCGGGTCCCGATTGGATTGTGATCAATCCCCAGGGGCCTGCTTTCCATCTCGCTTTGAACTCATCGGATTTCAGATCTTTGCCGTGACATCCAGGGAACATGTAGAGTCCCGGCTTGATGTTCAATGGACGGATCGCTTGATCGAAGCTTTCTTCATCATCCAGTGATTTGATATCGGGTGTGTGGATCGGGAGCGCCATCCAGATGAAGGCGCTGACCATAAACACCGCGACTGACGAAACGAGGATCGGGATCCAAAGATCTGCAAGACCAACCATGATGTCCACCTTTCAGTTGTGTCGTGTCCTGTGAGAATCCGTCCAGTATACCAGAATCCAGTACCTGATCAGGGAATAGAAAAAACCCGCTCAGGAAGCAGGTTTCGGGGTATCCAATAGTTTGAGAGTGCGTTGGCTCAGCCTTGATTGACCGGCATCGCTTCAAGCACGCTGTCGATCAAGCCGTATTCGATCATCTCGTGATCGTCGAGCCAGAGGTTGCGGTCACAATCCGCATGAATCTTCTCGCGATCCTGACCCGTCGCGTTCGCGTAGATGTCGTACAGACGATCACGCAAGCGGAGCATCTCTTTCGCTTCGATCTCCAGATCGGTCGCTTGTCCTTCCATGATCCCGGAGATCAATGGCTGGTGCATGAGATTGCGAGCGTTCTTCAGACAGTACCGTTTGCCCTTAGCGCCTGACGATGCGATCACGGATCCCATCGATGCGGCTTGCCCGATGATGTAGGTGTTGACATCGGGCTTGATATAGTTCATGGTGTCCACGATCCCCAGACCAGCCGTGACTGATCCGCCTGGGGAGTTGACATACATGTGGATATCAGCGCTGGGATCCTCGTTCGCGAGGAACAAGAGCTGCGCGACGATGAGGTTCGCCATATCGTCCATCACCCCTCCGGTGACAAAGACGATGCGATCCTTCAGGAGCCGTGAGAAAATATCGTACGAGCGTTCGCCGCGGCCGGTTTGCTCGATGACGATGGGGACCAGTTGTGCACTTGGATTGGACATATTGAGTTCACCTAATCGGGTGTGTGTTGTGGACAGATACGCGGGACGATCAGCTCGCAGGAGGCGCCTTGCTCGGATCCTTGAGCGGTTCAACGAGAACCTCATCGACCAAGCCGTATTCCTTTGCTTCTTGAGCATCGAAGTAGCGGTCACGCTCGGAATCCTCGCGGATCCGATCAGCGGACTGGCCGGTATGCTTCGCGAGGATATCGATCATCGTCTGCTTCGATTTGATGATCTGCTCCGCTTGGAGACGGATGTCTTCCGCTTGACCAGTGATCCCGCCGTACGGCTGATGGATCATGACCTTCGCGTGCGGCAGCATGAATCGACGACCCTTGGTCCCAGCGGTCAGCAGGACCGATCCGCCCGAGTATGCACGACCGATGCAGTAAGTCGCGATCGGGGAACTCAGGAATCGCATGGTGTCGTAGAGCGCGAGGGTATCGTCCACAGCTCCGCCTGGGGAGTTGATGTAGAAGTTGATTTCTTGATTTCGGCGCTGATTCTCGAGGTAGAGCATCTGCATCATGACGCGTGAGGCCGAGGCATGATTAATCTCGCCGACGAGGAACACAATCCGGTTCTCGAGCAAAAGCTCATCGATCCCCATCTCGCGCGTCCGTTGATAACTTACTGAAGCTGAAGCCATAAGTCGTTCCCTGACATGTGCCAAGAGTTCATTTCTGAAGATCCGGCGGACCTTCCATTTCCCCGACAAGCGGGGCATAATCCTGTATATCTATCGGGAATCGACGATCCCAGCATGATATTCCCTGAAGAATCCGCCTGAAAAACAAATCCTGTCCTTTGAACACTTCTCCCTACTCGAACGCGGATCAAGACCCGCACTTTGGGGTTCAGGACCTTCTTGCGTTGCTCTTTGCGAGCGAGCTTTCTACAGTTCCGACCTGCACAGGGGGTCCCAGACCCAGAAATCCACCCGTCCCAGTTCCTTATATAGAGGAATGGTGACCCAGAAAGAGACGATCCCGTGAGAACCGCTGTTCTGAGTGATATCCATGGCAACGCTGTTGCGCTCAAAGCAGTGCTCGCAGACATCCAGAATCGCGACATCGATAAGGTCGTCTGTCTTGGAGACATCATCGGATACGGCCCAGATCCGCTCGAATGCGTTGATCTGGTCCAAGAACACTGTGACTGGGTCCTGATGGGGAACCACGACTTCGCGGTGGTCTACGAACCCACCAACTTCAACGCGCCCGCCGAGTCCGCGGCGTACTGGACACGCGAGCAGTTCGAAGCCGAGCCCGATGAAGCGGTCCGCACGCGCCGATTCGAGTTCCTCGGATCACTCCGCGTCCGCGTCGTCGATGACCTGATGGGGGACGGCACCCAGATCCTCTCCGTCCACGCATCGCCCCGCCGACCGGTCAACGAGTACATCTTCCCTGAAGACGCGAGCGATGCCCCGGACAAACTCGAAGCGATCTTCGATCGCGTGGAGCGGATCGCACTCGTCGGTCACACCCACCAGCCCGGCGTGTTCTCCAATGAGCCCGATTTCTACCCGCCGTCCGAGATCGGGAACGACCCGGTCTTCAAGTTCATCCCAGACGAGAAGGCGATCGTCAATGTCGGATCCGTCGGTCAACCACGCGACCACGATCCGCGTGCGTGCTACGCGATCCTCTCGCCTGGTCAGGTTGAGTTTGTGCGTGTCGAGTACGACATCAAGCAGACCGCCGAGAAAATCAAGTCCATCCCACAACTCCATGATTGGCTCGGAGACCGCCTGTACGAAGGCCGGTGAACCAATCGGAACCCGTTGCTGATCCACACCACGATCGAATGATGATCCCCACGATCTCACCAAAAACGAACAGAAGCGAGCACCAGTTGCGCATGTCGACCCTCCCCAACCAGTTCCTCTCGTTCATCCTGTTGCTCACGATCACCGCATGCACATCGTTCGCGGCACAAGTTACCGCGGTTGATCCGATCGTCGATGATGCGCAGACGCAGAGCACACAGACGCAAGCACCGATCTACGCACCCCTCCCTGTCGAAGGAGAAGATGCGTCCGCGTGGGTCCCGATGATCGACGATCACAACGAGATCGAGATCCGCTTCAGCCCGCTCGGAGCGGGGATCCAAGAACTCATCCTGCTCGATGAGTTTGAAACGGTCAAGCTCGAAGAGAACATCCGTCTCCAGCAGCGTGTCGATGGGCCCAACGGGATTTCCGCAGTCCCCTTTGCGATGATCGGACTGGAGATCGACGGATCGTTCGTCGAACTCTCTGGCGCGGGATACGCGTACCCGGTCTGGGAGCAGCTTAGCCCAGGCGTATTCGAGTGCACGATCGCGGACGAACTCGGGAATCCGATCGCTCGCGTCTCGCGGATTTTCACAATGCGCGACACCCCGCACGCGTTCGTGCTCGAGCAGCGCGTCGAGAACCTCAGCGCCGATCCGCACATGTTCCGGATCATGACTACCGCGATGATCGATATGCCCAAAGCCAAAAACGGATACGCGGGTGATCGCCGGCGTGTCCGGTTCGGGACGCTCAAATCCCAAGAGCAGCAGGGCAACTCGATCCAGGTCAGCGTCGACGACAAACTCTGGAGCCGCAACAAACTGCTGGGATCCAAGACCAAAGACGCCAACGGCAACAAGTACTACAGCGAAGCACAACCCGTCTGGCCGACCGAACAAACAATGGAGAAAGGTCAACGTCTGAGCTGGATCGGATTCTCCGATCGCTACTTCAGCGTCATCCTCCACCCGATGCTCGATCCACTGAACACCAACCCGGATGACCGCTTGCTGAGCCCCTCGATTGCATCGATCGATCGGTTCGTGCTCAACACCTACGCGACCGCTCCGGACACCACCATTGTGCTCTCCGCGACCAGCCCCGCGATCACGATCGAGCCGGGTGATTCGGGCTCGATCTCCAACGGCATCTACGCCGGTCCACGCACCAAACCCGTCTTCAACGAGGACCCGATCCTCGCGGCTCTCAACCTCCCCGATATGGTCGTCTACAACATCGGCGGATTCTGTGCCGGCTGCACCTTTGATTGGCTGACCAACATCCTCATCGCGGTCCTCCGGATCTTCCACTCGATGGTGGGGGACTGGGCAGTATCGATCATGCTGCTTGTGATCGTGGTGCGTGGATGCCTGCACCCGATCACACGATGGTCACAGATCCGCATGCAACGCTTCGGTGTTCAGATGCAATCCATGGCCCCGAAGCAGAAAGAACTCCGTGAAAAATACAAAGACGATCCAAAGAAAATGCAGCAAGAGATGTCCAAGCTCTGGCGCGAAGAAGGCATTTCTCCGCTCGGGATGCTCGGGTGTCTCCCGATGCTGCTCCAATCCCCAGTCTGGATCGCGCTGTACGCAACACTCTTCTTTGCGGTCGAGCTCCGACACCAGCCCGCGTTCTACGGCGTGTTCCAGGATCTGACCAACGGGTCGTGGATGTTCCTGAGCGATCTTGCCAGCGCTGACTCCGCGATCCCGCTCCCAGAGTTCATGCACTTCTCCTTCCCGCTCTGGGGAGCCGTGACCTCGATCAACATCCTCCCGCTCCTGCTGGGTGTGGTATTCTTCATGCATCAGAAGTACCTCACGCCTCCGACTCAAGCGACGCTCACCCCAGAGCAAGAGTCCCAGCAGAAGATGATGAAGGTCATGATGGTCGTCATGTTCCCGGTCATGATGTACACCGCACCCTCGGGTCTTGCGCTGTACTTCCTGACCAACTCAACAGTCGGGATCCTCGAAAACAAGTGGATCCGCTCGCACATGAAGAAGCACGGCATGCTCGAGATCGAGAATATCCGCTCCGAGAACGCCAAAAAAGGACCCGGGTTCCTCCAACGCATGAACGAAGCCGCGGAAGCCAAGCGACAGATTATGGAAAAAGGCCCACAGCAACCCAACCCCGCGTCAAGACGCAACCAGGGTAAGCACAAGTAAGCCAAACCAGCCATGCCCACCGGCGGAACCATCGCGGCTCTCGGAACACCACCGGGTCACTCCACCCGCGCCATCATCCGCGTCTCGGGACCCGACTCCCGCACTTGCGTGTCGCGCTGCACTGCACTTGAAGATCCAAAGCGCGGGATCCATCGCACGAGATTCATACTCAGCGAGACCCATTCCATCCCATGCATGCTGATCTGGTTTGGTGGGCCGAGGAGCTACACCGGAGAGGATGTCGCGGAGATCCTGCTCGTGGGAAACCCAACGCTCATCGAGTGTGTCCTCGATCGACTCTTCGAGATCCCAGCGGTCCGGCGCGCAGAGCCGGGAGAGTTCAGTGCGCGAGCATACCTCAATGATCGGTTGACACTCGCGCAAGCCGAGGGAGTCGCGCTCCGCATTGCAGCGGTTGGGGATCAGGCGCTCGACGCGTCAAGCAAGCTCATCGACGGCTCACAAGGCGATCGCTGCAGAGAATGGGCGGAGGAACTCGCGATGCTCCTCGCGCTCGTTGAGTCTGGTGTGGACTTTACCGACCAGGACGATGTGGTCCCGATCGCTCCCAAGGATCTCCGAGAACGACTCGATCGGCTTGCAGACCAACTGCGATCAGAAGTCGGGAGCGAAGGGGGGTCGATCGTCCGCTCCGCTCACCCAGAACTCGTCCTCTGCGGCGAGCCCAACGCGGGCAAGAGCGCCCTGCTCAATGCACTTCTTGGGAAAGCACGGGCGGTCGTCAGCGATGTCGCCGGAACGACACGTGACGCGATCACCGAGACACTCAATCTTGAAACAGACATCCCAGGGGCCGGGGAAGTGGACATCACCGATCTCGCGGGACTGGGAGACTCAGCGGTCGATGCACTGGATGCTGAAGCACAGCAGCGCGCGAGGGAACGGATCCGCAGCGCCGACGCGTTGCTCTGGTGCGATCCGTCCGGCAAGTTCAACGACCACGAAGGGTTCACGCAGCTTGATAAGCCCATTATCCGAATCCGAACCAAAGCGGATCTCTTGATCGATACCCCTGATGAGTCCCACTCGATCAGTGTCTGCGCACTCGATGGTCACCGAATCGGTGTACTCAAGCGTGCGATCTCTGATGCAATCACGGATCGGACGGGGCTCGGAGTGGGCGCGTTCGTCCCCCGGCATCGAAGATCGATCAACAACGCCGTGTTGGGAATCAACGCCGCGATGCAATGGATCGACCCCGATGCTCATGCGATCATGACCCCCGAACTGGTCGCGAGCGGGTTGCGCGACGCTCTGGATGCGCTGGGAGAACTTACCGGACAGATCACACCAGATGATGTGCTCGGCCGAGTCTTCTCGACCTTCTGCGTTGGGAAGTAGCCAATTATCGGCAACGCGATGATCAATCCGCTGGGGTAACACATGTTGATTCTGCAAGCGGATTCGCAAGATTTCCTGTTCCAAGATTCATCTTGCAGCCCTCTGTATGACCAGCGCGAACAGCAACGACCAAGAACAACCGCTGGGCGCAAAACCCGCGTGTCATCGTCATTCTGCGTGAATAGGCCGCCGACAACATACGCAGGTCGTCCGCCGGATGATCATCGGAGGAGTTGAGCCGTCCACTCGGATGCGCCAACGGGGAGTTCAGACACATGGCACTACGGCTCGGCGATCTCTTAGTACAGTACGGCGTCCTCACACCAGAGCAATGCGAATTGGTCGTGCAAGAGCAGCAGTCCAACCAGCGACCGTTCGGGATGCTCGCCGAGGAACTCTTCGGAGTGGATCCAACAGTCATCGAGCACGCATGGGCCGAGCAGTTTGCGATGATCTCTCCACGCATGGACCCTTGCACCATCGAATACAACGACGAGCTCCACAGCGTCATCACCAGCAGGCAGGCCTGGCAGTTCGGGTTCATCCCGGTCGAAAAACTCGGCGAGGGTATCGTCTGCGTGACATCAATCGAATGTCTCGCAAGGGCACTCCGCTTTGTTGGATGGCGCGTCGAAGAGCCCTGTTCGTTTGTGATCTGTGACCACCACGCGCTGGAAGTGGGTCTATCGATGATCTATCCGATGGAAGGCGTGGACTCCGCGATGATGAACCGCTTCTTGAGCCGACCTCCCGCGGCCTAACTGAATCCAAACAATCAATAAAAAACGGAGCCGATTATTCATCGACTCCGTGGAAATGCATTGGGAAACTGTCAGTGGGATGACCGGTTCAGGTCTTCCCAGTGCGGATTCACCGGCGGGTTGCCTTACGGCGAGTTGCCTTCTTCTTGGTGGTGCGCTTCGCAGCCTTCTTCTTAGTGGCTTTTTTCTTTGTAGCCTTCTTCTTGGTAGCTTTTTTCTTAGTGGCTTTCTTCTTAGTAGCCTTTTTCTTGGTTGCTTTTTTCTTGGTGGCCTTCTTTTTAGTGGCCTTTTTCTTAGTAGCTTTCTTCTTAGTGGCTTTCTTCTTCGTAGCCTTCTTCTTGGTGGCCTTCTTTGCAGTCTTCTTGCGTGTAGCCTTCTTCTTGGTGGCTTTCTTTCTCGTAGCCTTCTTCGCAGTCTTCTTGCGGGTTGCTTTCTTCTTGGTGGCCTTCTTGGTGGCTTTCTTCTTGGTTGCCTTCTTCTTCGCAGCCTTCTTACGGGTTGCCTTCTTCGCTACTTTTTTGCGTGTAGCTTTTTTCTTGGTTGCTTTTTTACGAGTTGCTTTTTTCTTAGCCATGTCGGCTCTCCGTTTCGAACCCAAATGCTGTGTTGTGGATCCGAGTGTTCGAGATCGGGACCACATTCCGTTATTGACACTTATTGCTCATCGGAGCCGTAAGGTCGACGACTTGAGCAAAGCGTGCGAACATCGTGCACATCACTCACCAAAATCATACCAGAAGAACGAAACACATGCGCATTTATTCAAGTTTGTCAAACGATGCAACACCCAAGCGCACGCATCGATCAACACGATGTTGTCCTTCGATTCTCTCCATCTGTGCGCAGATTAAACAGACACACGCACGCTCATCGTGCCAACACGAACGCAAAACACTTCACGCATGCGCATCATGAGTGCATCGCAACGGCGCATCGTATTCAATAAACCGATTTTGCGAATCAATTCGTGTTCGCGGCAAGATCGGTGCAGATCGACGCGCAATTGGATCGAATTCGCGAAAGATCGTTGCTCTCACGCACGCAATCCGCGAGACTTTCGACACACTGATGCAAACAATCACACCATCATCAGCCCGCAAACACTCCCACTCGAATGGAGTATTCATGACCGCAACTCACACCAGCATTGTCCAAACTTCACTCGACAACGGACTCCGTGTTGTCATCGAACCCATCGATTCGATGCGATCACTCGCGATGCGAATCATGATCCCAAGCGGAGTTATCCACCAAGAAAAACATGAACTCGGAATTGCATCCATCTGCGCCGAGCTCTTACTGCGCGGCTCAACAACACGCAACTCACAACAACAAGCCGACGCGTTTGATCTCGCTGGAGCTGTCCGAGACGCGTCGCCCGCGCCGCGATCCATCGGGGTCTCCATGACCACGCTCGGCAACCGGTTCGAAGAAGCAATCCAACTCGTCGCGGACATGTCGCTCAACCCCGCGATGACCGACGAGTCATTCGAAGCATCCCGCGTCATGGCGCAGCACGCGCTCGCATCACTCGCAGACGACCCGCAACAACGAGCCGTCCTCGCCGCACGCGAGCGTCACAACCCCGAACCATTCAACCGCAGTACATTCGGGACCGAAGAATCACTCGCATCACTCACCGCTGATCGCACTCGGCAGTGGTGGAAAGCAAACGCAGTGCCCCAAGGTTCGATCATCTCCATTGCAGGAGCGATCGATCCTGCGCAAGGCATCGAACTGATCAAACAGCGGTTCGGAAACTGGTCTGGATCCAGTAAATCCCCAGAGTTTCAATCAGAAGCGCCGCGCGGATACGCGCACGAGGAGGACGATACAAACCAGGTCCAGGTCATCATCGTCAACGACGCACCCGCGGCGGGTACCGAGCACGAGATGTACGAACTCCTCGCTGTGAGCGTGTTGTCCGGCGGGATGTCAGGACGACTGTTCACTGAAGTCCGTGAGAAGCGTGGTTTGTGCTACTCCGTCTCCGCGAGCTACCGAGCAACGCGAGAGTTCGGATTGGTGACCAGTTATGTCGGGACCACACCAGAACGCGCTCAGGAATCGCTCGATGTCCTCTACGACCAACTCGGCGCGATGCAAGCGGGTGATGTCACCCAGACCGAGCTCGATCGCGCCCGGATCGGACTCAAGAGCCGAGTGAGTTTCAGTGGTGAATCCACCGGCGCCCGCGCCAGCGCGTTGATCGCCGATATCGTCAAGCGTGGTGCACCCCGCACACTCGCGCAGATCATCGAGCAGATCGATGCCGTGGATCTAGAATCGTTTAACAACTACCTCCGTACGCGAGAACTTGGCCGCGTCACCATCCAGACCCTCGGCCCGACCGCACTCACGCCGCCGTGCTGAAGCCCGGCCTCTGAATCATCGCATTGGTGGTGTCCAAACACCCATCTTGCCGATACTGTGTCTCATGATGACACGCGATTCTTCCCCAATCCCCGGCACTTCCAGCGATCAGTCCAACCCAACACAAGGGTTCGCGATCGGTGGATCATCGCCCTACATGATCGGGATCGGAGGCTGCGGCATGTCCGCGCTCGCGCGAATGCTCTCGGGTGCGGGACTCTGCGTCCAAGGGTGCGACTCTACGCAATCCATCGTGACCGAAGCGCTCAATGAGTTCGGGATTGATGTCGGTTTCGACGAAGACGCGGATTCACTCCCTGAAGACATCGATGTGGTCCTCGCGTCCGCGGCTGTCAAACCAAATCACCCGATGGTCATCGAAGCGACCAACCGAGGTCTCAGCGTCCTCTCGTATCCTGAAGCACTCGGCGCATGCATGATCGGACGGACAGGGATCGCGATCGCGGGAACCCACGGCAAATCCACCACCACCGCGATGCTCGGATGCGCCCTGACCGACGCGAACCTCGACCCCTCCGTCATCGTCGGCGCGACCTGCCAACAACTCGAAGACGGTGCGCTCGCTGAGCCGGGAGCGCGCGTCGGATGCCGGGTCGGATCGAGCACCATCCCGCAAGGTGATCTCCAAGGAAAGCCCGGACTTCTCGTCGCCGAAGCATGCGAGTTCAACCGGTCCTTTCATAATTTGAATCCCACGATCGCGTCCATCAGTTCCATTGAAGCCGATCATCTTGATATCTATGGCTCCCTCGATGCCGTCGTCGAGTCATTCGCTCAGTTCGCTCAGCTCATCCCCAGCGCCGAGCACGGCGGGAAACTCATCATCGGACACGACGGTGCGTTCCGGCGCGAGGTTACCGCGGGTCTCCAGTGCGATGTCGAAACCATCGGATTCAATCCCGGCGCAGACTGGGTCGTGGGATACGACGCGAAGGGTCAGACCTCCATCCAAACCCCAGATGGACAGTCCTACCACTGGACCATGTCTCTCCCCGGCGAACACAACGCGATGAACTCCGCCGTCGCGTTCGCGCTCGCGATGAGCGCCGGAGCGGACCCCGATCTGCTCGCTCGATCCTTCAACGCGTTCAATGGCCTCGATCGAAGACTCCAGTACCTCGGATCGCGCGACAGCGTCCGCGTCATCGACGACTACGGGCACCACCCAACGGAAATCGACGCAACACTCCGCGCACTTCGATCCGCACAAGATCCCGCGAAGCACGGCGGACGATTGATCTGCGTCTTTCAACCCCATCAGCACTCACGCACCCGATTCCTGCTCGACGAGTTCGCAACCAGCTTTGAGCACGCGGATGTGGTGATCGTGCCGCATATTTACTTTGTCCGCGACTCAGAAGCCGAACGCAACAAGGTCAACTCGTCCGATCTGGTTGATCGACTCCGAGCACGAGGGGTCAAAGCGATGCACCTCTACCCCTTCGAAGCGATCATCGAGCAACTCGAGAACATGTGCAGACCCGGAGATTTGTTGGTGGTCATGGGTGCTGGTCCCGTCTGGCAGGTCGGTCAAGGGTACCTCGATGCCGGGAAAGACAGATCGGATCTCAACGGATGAGCACAAGCACCGAGCAACTCGAAATCATCACCAACGCACCAATCTCGACCTGGTACCGAATTGGTGGGCGTGCTGACCGCTTCGCGCAGCCCGGCTCAAACGAACAACTCCTCCAGTGCTTGGAACTCGATCCGGATCTCAAAGTCCTCGGGGAGGGCGCGAACCTGCTCGTGGATGATTCCGGGGAACCCAATCTCGTCGTCTCACTCCAGACCGATGGATTCAAAGCGATCGAGATCGACCAAACCACAGGTCTCGTCTGCGCCGGCGCGGGAGTCCCGCTCCCAAGACTCATCTCCAAAACCATCAATAGCGGGTTCGGCGGGCTCCAGGGACTCGCGGGATTCCCCGCAACGATCGGCGGCGCGTGCATCATGAACGCCGGGGGACGCTACGGATCCATCGGGGACCACATCATTCAGGTCCACGCGATGGACCGCGCCGGACGCATGCACGAACTCAAGCGCTCCGACATCGACTTCGACTACCGCCAATCCGGACTCAATCACCTACTGATCTGCTCCGTCGTCTTCCAACTCACGCCGGGTGATCCTTTAGTGCTCAAAGAAGAACTCACCGAATGCATGCACTACAAGAAGCAATCACAGCCGATGAGCGAGAAATCTGCAGGATGCGCCTTCAAGAACCCGACCCTCACCGACCCGATCGACTCGATCGGTCAAGCGGGCGACCGCGTCAGCGCGGGGATGCTCATCGATCGCGCCCAGTGTAAGGGCATGACAGTGGGGGGCGCATCGGTCTCCCCGATCCACGCAAACTTCATCACCACAACCTCAGACGCCAAAGCCCGCGAGGTCATCGAACTCATGGACCAGGTCCGAATCAGAGTCCTGGATACCTTCGGTGTCGATCTCAAAAACGAAGTCGTCATCTGGTCGCGCGATGAGACGCTCCCAATATCGGAGGTCACCCGATGACCAGCGTACTCATCCTCGGAGGCGGGCTCGATGCCGAGCGTCAGGTCTCCATCGACAGCGCCAACGGGGTCCATGAAGGGTGCCTCGAAGCGGGATTGGATGCAAAGCTCCTCATCGTCGATGAACCAAGCGTCGAAGACATCCGCTCTTGGAACACGGACATCATCTTCCCTGTCCTCCACGGCAAGTTCGGTGAAGGCGGTCAACTCCAGCAACGGCTTGAGCGTGCCGGCGCTCAGTTTGTGGGGTGCACCGCTACGCCCGCCCGCATCGCGATGGACAAACTCGCCTCCAAACTCTGGGCCGCGAAACTCGGGATCCCGACACTCCACGCCGCGATCCTCGACCCCGCATCGTTCCGCAACCCCCAAGAAGCCGTCACACCGATCAAGCCGCCCCTTGTCATCAAACCAGTCGCCGACGGCTCCTCGTACGGGCTCTACATCTGCCCAGACCACGACGCATGGATGCACGCCCTGCAAGATCTCTCGGATTCCCCCAATCCCGCAACCTCCATGATCGAGCCCATGATCATCAACGGCACCGAACTCACCGTCGGAGTCATCGATGATGGCAACGGCTCCCTCAAACCGCTCCCAATCGTCCAGATCGCGCCCGCATCGGGGACCTACGACTACCAAGCGAAATACGAACGCAACGACACGGTCTACACCGTTTCGCCCGATCTAGCCGATGATCTGGTGTCCAAGCTGCAGAACTGGTCGCTGCAAATTTGCAACGCGATCGGGGTGCGCCATCTGGCGCGGGTCGATTTCATGCTCGATGAGCACCACCAGCCCTGGTTCTTGGAACTCAACACGATGCCCGGCTTCACCCGGACATCACTCCTCCCCAAAGCCGCAAACGCCGAGGGGCTCCCGATGCCGCAGCTGTGCAAACACCTGATCGACGCGGCACGCAGACAACACGAACCCGCTGCCCGCTCATAAAGAGATCCGAGCGACAGGAAGAGACCGAGACATGGCCAAGAAAAAGAAGTCCAAGAAAGCCGCCGCCCAGAACGCCGAGCGTAACAAGAAGATCGCGCTCATCAGCGCCATTGCCCTCGCTACCGCCGGGGTCTTCGTCAGTGCCGGGATGGGCATCAAAGCCGTGGACAACCGTGCCGCGGAGTTGATCACCAGCAACGAGCGAACCATCCAGATCAACTGGGGGCAGGGAGAGTCTGGATACATCTGGATGCCGATCTCCGAACGAGCACGCATCAACAACAAACTCGCACCCGCACTCCAGGGAAGCGACACCCTCAGCTGGCATCCGCTGTACCAAGCCTCCCGCGCCCTTGCCGACACCGGTTGGGTCAACGGGGATCCCGTCGCCCGCTGGACCGACGACGGCTCGATCATCATCGACGCCGACTGGCGCGTCCCCGCGGCGGTCGTCCGCGACAACGGACGAGACTACCTCATCGACTTCAATGCCAATGTCCTCCCGCTCGACTACGCGCCGGATCAGAGCAACCAGTTCGTCATCCACAACCCCGCGCTCCCCAACCCCGGCACAGGAAACCAGTGGGACGAGCCCGAGATCAGAGACGCCCTCAAACTCCTCGCGCAGCTCCGCGCAAACGACCTGCTCGCTCAGGTCGAGGGGATCGATCTGGGAACCAACCGAGAGCACGGCATCCTCCAGATCATCACCAACGGCGGTGGACGCATTATGTTCGGAGGTGGTCCGGGACGATCGCGTCCTGCTGAGATGCCCTCGGAAGTGAAAATCGAACGACTCGTCGCGCTCCAGACCAAAACCGGACGCATCGATGCCGGTGCGGTCCTGCTCGATGTCCGAGGCCAGGACATCACGATGAAGCGCCACGACAACTGATCGAGCACCACACACACGATCCACGCGTAGCATCCTCCGTGACCGAGCACTCGTCCAATCCCGGCCCATACCCCTTCCCGGCGCCGATCCCTCCAGAGTTCGAGCCGCCGCAGTCGCCGCTCCCTTCCAAAGAACGCGATCTCTTTGGGAAGGAACCGCCCGGGGACATGATCGATTGGTCACACCGAAAGGGCGAGCCGCGGGTCTTTGCATTGCTCTGGATGATCTTCCTGCTCACGACGACCGCACTCATGTTCGCGCGTCTCGCGACAGGGGTGACGATCTCTCCGACCGTTTCACGACCCGCATCACGCGAGATGCTGCTCATCGTTGCGATCGGGATGAGCATCCTCTGGCCCATGACCAGACTCTGCCAGCAGATTCCGCGTCCGAGCATCGTCATGTCGAGTGTCCGCGATCTGGTGGTCGTCATCGTCCCGATGCAAGCCGTCATCTGGCCGCAGCGCCTCATCGTGCTGGGAGGATGGTCCTCAGAAGTCGTGCTCGCGTTGTCGCTCCACATGCTCGCGTGGGGACTCGTGATCGCGGGTTCTATTTCACTCGCGTCGCTCTTCATCGCCGGCGCGACCCACAAGACCCAGCGGCGCACCCGCGCCCTTTCGATGCTCGGGATTATGCTGATCGTGTTCGCGTTCCCGATCCTCGAACTGCTCACGCAAACAGGTGTATCCGTCGGTCCAGCAAACGCGAACCTGGGATGGATGCTCTCCCCGATCACCGGGGTGATGGAACTGACCACCGATCGGAGCGTGCTGGGGAAAGCGGCGTTTGCTTACAACGCCCATTTCCGCATGATTGCTGCGGTCGCGTGCGTCGGATTCGCGTTTCTGGTCTTCGGAAAGGCTTTAGAGAACGCCCGATGGGTGGCACGCCGTCGGATCGACCCCTAAACTTCTTATCTGCCAATCCACGACCGAGCAGTCATTCGGGCAGCACTCCACAGGGTCACAGCCGACCCTGTTTCAATAGACCCACTCCACGCATCAACGCGTCAGCACGGACGGAGCCACTCATGGATGTCATCACCCCTGAAGAACGCGACAACATCAAGAAGAGACTCGATGCGTTGATCGCCAACCGTCCCGTGATCATCGATCGCATCGCCGAAGCACGCGCACTGGGTGACCTCAAGGAGAACGCCGAGTACCACGCCGCACGCGAACTCCAAGGCATGGAAGAAGCCGAGATCAAGCGACTCGAGGAACGCTTGGAATCCGCGCACATCGTCGACGAGTCCAACCTCGCCGAGGGGGTGGTCTTCATCGGATCGACCGTCAAACTCCTCGAAGAGGACGAAGACGAGGATGAGTTCGAGCTCTACCGCTTGGTCGGAGAAGCGACCGGATCTGCCGGCGATGACATCGTCGAGGTCACCGCGACCTCCCCGATGGGTGAGGCGCTCATGAAAGCCCGCGTCGGAGAGACCATCCGCGTCAACGCGCCGCGTGGGGTTAAGCGCTTCAAAATCGTCGAGATCGTCTGATCCACTCTGGATTCCAATGATTTTACGTCCAATGGGCTGAAACCAGCCCCCGGTGAATCCCATTCATTGTCAGCCGGTACCATCAGGTGCGGTACGCTATCGTTGAAGACCAGATCCGACCCGATCGTGCACGATCGACCATCACAGGAGCCCACCATGCCACTGATCCCATCCCTCCCAAGCACACTCACCGCCCTGAGTCTTTCCGCGACGATTCTGCTTGCCGGATGCGAGGGGCTGGGGCAGAAGTTCCACGATACCCGTGTGATGCGCGTCGAGCATGTCCCCAATCAAGCCCTCGATATCGTGACCGCCAATGGCTCGATCAAAGCCCAGCAAGAAGCACGCGACGATGTCTCCATCGAAGTCGAACTCTACGGCTACGACCCCGAACGACTCGATTTCGCGACCGTCATCGCCAACCGTCAAGGCGACGGCACCCTCCGCGTCACGATTGATTGGCCCGGAGGGAAACGCGAACGCGGAGAGGGTGCCAAGATCAAGGTCTACACACCCGACGCGAACAATGTCACCGCCAAAACATCCAACGGAGCCGTCGCGCTCTTCGGACTCAACGGCGAAGCCTACATCGCGACCTCGAACGGCGCGATCACCATCCACGACCACGACGGCGACATCGACGCCAACACCTCGAACGGATCCATCAACATCGAGAACGCATCCGGGAATATCCGCTTCGACTCCAGCAACGCACGCGTGAAAGTCGAGAATGCACGAGGCGAAGTCCAAGGCGACACCTCCAACGGATCCATCTACATCTCCACAACCGACGGCAGCAGCGGACCCATCCGAGTCCGCACTTCCAACGGGCGCGTCGAGCTCGATCTGGGATACGGATACCAGGGTGTCCTCGGCATCAAGACCTCCAACGGACGCATCAAGACCGAAGGACTCGCCGATGCTCGTCTTGTGGAATCCTCGAAGAACTCACTCAAGCTGAAGATGGGCAACAGCGAAGAAATCTCCGCGGTCCAGACCTCCAACGGATCCGTCAGCGTGCGAGGACGCGCTGACAACTGATCGAGCCTGTCCTTACGCCGCCTTCGTATCGATCCCGATCGACGCGATCGGGTCCGAATGCATCGTCGGCCCATGCTCATCGGGGTTCTGCAAGATCCCGTGCACCCGCAGCACCCACTCGGGCGCGTGCTTGCGGATGCGCCGAACCGCTCCTCGTCTGCTCAGGTAATAGAGCGCTGTCCCACCCTGCACCACAACCGCGACGACAATCAAAATCCCCGCGACTCCCAGATTGAGCAGATACTCGATCTGGTTGAGCTGATCCATGGTTCCCGCAAGTTCAGGCATCGCCGCGACCGTCGGATCCGAAGCGAGCGTCCCAGCGATCACTCCATCGCTCGAATCCATCGTCACGATCTTGAATCCCGCGTACCCAATCAGTACCAACCCAAGAGCGACCTGATTCAGCGCCATCGCCAGTGGTACCCGAACATCGAACCCCTCGATTCGTCTTGATAATCCGAGCTCGCGCATCCCGATGAACGCGAGCGCCCCGCCGAGCATCATCCCGGGAAACGAGCCGAGCGAGAACAGCACACTCACCACCCCTGCCAGCAGAGTCGACCACCCTGAGAACCGTGCGTATCCCGCGGCCTTCCGGATCGGTTTCGCCATCCGAACACTCGAACTGAGCATCCGCAGATGGACATCCGTCAAAGGCGATCCCTGATCAGGAGACTTCTCTTGGACTCCAGAGGACCCTGAATGTGGATAAACAGCGTGCGATTCGGAACTCTTCATCGGGAATTCGTCGTCATTCCCACTTTTCCGATCCTCCAAGAACTCAGCCGTGGGTCCAAATCCTGTCCAGATCAGAGAATGATCGGAACTCAGGACCCGAGAACATGTCTGAGTTTCTTGGTGTGGACTGATCGAATATGCTGATTCGGGCGCATTCCCGCCATCCATCAGTGAATTCAGGTTTGGCTGAATCTCAGGATGCTGGATCCGAGCAGATAATATCGGATAAATGGATCATTTATGAATCTTTGTCCTTGACAGTGGAAAATATACTGTCATACGATATTTTATAAAGATCAGACAAACAGATCGCGATATGGTAATTTTGCTCTGGTCACTCAAATCCTGCATCACAGCACGGCATCTGCCGCCGTTGGCTCGGAGCCCACTCGGCAAAACCTGAATCTGGAGAACACTGTGTCGAATCAAACGGTTGAAACCGGATCGTCAAAGGAAGGACTCGAAGCCTTCGTCTACGACGACAAGATCGTACGAATGTTTTCATGGGCAACCATTATCTGGGGAATCGTTGCATTCCTGGTTGGTGTCATCATCGCGGTCCAACTCGCGTTCCCGGATGCCAACTTCGGGATTGAGTTCCTGAGCTTCGGCCGTCTACGTCCACTCCACACCAACGCCGCGATTTTCGCTTTCGCAGGAAACGCTGTGTTCGCCGCGGTCTACTACTCAACGCAGCGCCTGTGCAAAGCACGCATGTACTCAGACCTCCTCTCTAAGCTCCACTTCTGGGGCTGGCAGCTCATTATCCTCTCCGCGGCGCTCACCCTCCCGCTCGGGATCACCCAGGGCAAAGAGTACGCAGAACTTGAATGGCCAATCGACCTCGCGATCGCGGTCGTCTGGCTCGTCTTCTTCGGCGGGAACTTCCTCGGCACACTCATCAAACGACGCGAGCGCCACATCTATGTCGCGCTCTGGTTCTACATCGCGACCATCGTCACCGTCACGATGCTCCATGTCTTCAACAACATCTGGATCCCTGCTGGACTCGTCCACCTGATCAAGACCGGAGAGTTCGCAGGACCAACCTTCCTCATGAAGTCGTACCCTGTCTACGCAGGGGTCCAAGACGCGCTCATGCAGTGGTGGTACGGACACAACGCCGTTGCGTTCTTCCTAACCACCCCGTTCCTCGGCTTGATGTACTACTTCATGCCCAAAGCCGCTGAACGACCAGTCTTCTCCTACAAACTCTCGATTATCCACTTCTGGTCACTTGTCTTCATCTACATCTGGGCAGGACCACACCACCTCCACTTCACCGCTCTCCCTGAATGGGCATCCACCGTCGGCATGGTCTTCTCCGTCATGCTCTGGATGCCTTCGTGGGGCGGCATGATCAATGGCCTCCTCACCCTCAGAGGCGCGTGGGACCGCGTTGCTCGCGATCCAGTCCTCAAGTTCTTCGTCGTCGGCGTGACTTTCTACGGCATGTCCACCTTCGAAGGACCGCTCCTCTCCGTTAAAGCCGTCAACTCGCTGAGCCACTACACCGACTGGACCATCGCGCATGTTCACTCGGGTGTGCTTGGATGGAACGGGTTCATGACTTTCGGCATGCTCTACTGGATGATGCCTCGCCTCTTCCAGACCAAGCTCTGGTCCACCAAACTCGCCGCGACCCACTTCTGGATCGGTACCATCGGCATTGTCCTCTACATCCTCGCGATCTACACCGCCGGGATCACTCAGGGA
This sequence comes from Phycisphaerales bacterium, assembly GCA_017640485.1. Classification (GTDB taxonomy): domain Bacteria; phylum Planctomycetota; class Phycisphaerae; order Phycisphaerales; family UBA1924; genus UBA1924. Next base: position 26,588 of record JAEPQP010000008.1, read on the forward strand.
CTCATGTGGAGAGCATGGGACGAAACCGGTCGTCTCGCGTACCCAAGCTTCATCGAAACCGTCACCGTGCTGATCCCGTTCTACTGGATCCGCGTGGTGGGGGGACTGCTCTACCTCGCTGGTGCCGTGCTCGCGCTCTTCAACTTCTACATGACCTGGAAGGGTCGTCCCGACAAGTACGAAGAAACCGTGCACTATGCCGCACCGCTCTCGCCGAACTACGCGGGTGATCCTCCAGCCAAGTCGCGTCAGACCGCGAACGCTGGGTTTGGACACGCCGGGGACAAGTTCCTCCAAGGCAACTGGCACCGCACCTGGGAACGCAAACCGGTCCGGTTCAGCATCTACACCCTTATCGCGGTTTCGATCGGTGGCATCGTCCAAGCGATCCCGATGTTCATGATCTCTTCGAATGTTCCGAGCATCGCGTCGGTTACTCCGTACACCCCGCTCGAACTCGCAGGTCGCGACATCTACATCGCCGAGGGCTGCTACAACTGCCACTCGCAGATGATCCGTCCGTTCTACTGGGAAGAAAAACGCTACGGCGAATACTCCAAGCCGGGTGAGTTTGTCTACGACCGTCCGTTCCAGTGGGGCTCACGCCGCATCGGTCCCGACCTCGCACGCGAGGGTGGCCGCAAGAGCCACCTCTGGCATTACGAGCACTTCAAGAACCCAGCCGACATCACGCCGGGTTCGATCATGCCGCGATACCCATGGTTGCTCGAGAAGGAAATTAACTTCCCGGCAATCCAAGGGCGTGTTGATGCCAACGCGATGCTCGGCGTCCCATACGGCGACATGGTCCTCGAAGGCGCCGCCGTCGAAGCCGCTCAGTTCCAAGCCGCAACCATCGCCGCCGAACTCGAAGAGCAAGGCGGACCACCGATGGACGAGACGATGGACAAGCAGGTCATCGCACTCATCGCGTACATGCAGCGTCTGGGTATCGACCTGTACAAGGAAGCACCAGCTGATGCATCAACAGAAGAGGAGGCTGAATAATGGGAGTCACCGATATCATGTCCAACCTCAGTCTCGAGATCTACCCGATCATCGCGCTGATCCTCTTCCTCGTCGCCTTCAGCATCATCATCTGGGGAGTCCTGCGTGCACCGCGTGCGGTCATCACCCACCAATCGATGCTCCCGCTCGAAGACGACACCGACTTTGTGATTTCAGATACTCCAGACTCATCTGGAAAGAAGGAGCAACGCAATGGCTGATCAAAAAGACAACCAGCACAGCGCCGAACTGCTCGAGCACAACTACGACGGCATTCAAGAATACGACAACCCGACACCCGGCTGGTGGCACCTCATCTTCTGGGGAACCATCATCTGGTCCGTCATCTATGTCGTGATCATGCACCTCACCCCGATGATCCCGGACCGCTACACACGCCTGGAAACCACGCGTGAAGCCGCGATCCAGAAACAGTTCGCCCAACTCATGACCATCACGGATCCAATCGAAAAAGTCCGCACGGTCATGGGTGACGAGAACTGGCTCGCGCAGGGTGAATCCGTCTTCCAAGGCACCTGCACCCTCTGCCACGGACAGAACGGCGAGGGACTCATCGGTCCAAACCTCACCGATGAATACTACAAGAACCTCACCGATCTCGAAGGAATGATCGATGTCCTGACCAACGGCGCCGCAAACGGCGCGATGCCTGGGAATAAAGATCTGCTCACCGACAACGAGATCGCGCTGGTCGTCGGGTATGTCGCCAACATGCGAGGAAAGAACCTCCCGGGTCCACGCGAAGCCGAGGGGGTTGAGATCCCTCCATTCCCAGAACCCATCAGCGCCGAAGAATCCGGCGGCTGATCAACAGCAATCTTCCATTGACGAGCCGGAAACGGCTCGTCAATGTTTCATCCTGCCGGCAGGACAGGACCACCCGAAAAGGGAACTTTGATGTCTGATTCCCTCTTACAACCGAACGAACGAGTCCTCTCAACCCTCAACGAAGACGGCTCACGCCGTTGGCTCAAGCCGCGACTATCACCCGGTCGCTTCCTCACCCGCCGGCGCATTGTTGCGTATGTCCTCATCCTGCTGTACTCCCTCCTCCCCTTCATCCCAATCAACGGCAAGCCCGCGATCTTTCTGAACCTCATGGAGCGTGAGTTCACCTTCTTCGGAAAGACCTTCCTGCCCCACGACACACTCCTGCTCGGGCTGTTCTTGATCATGGTCTTCCTGACAATCTTCCTCGTCACCGCGCTCTTCGGACGCATCTGGTGCGGATGGATGTGCCCGCAGACCGTGTACATGGAGTTCCTCTACCGACCCCTCGAACGCCTCTTCATCGGAGGAGGGGGACGTAAGAAACCCAAGAAGTTCCTTGCGCTGCGAAGAGTCCTGATGTACCTCGCGTACCTCGTGATCTCCGTCCACCTCGCGCAGACCTTCCTCTCCTACTTCGTTGGCGCGTCAACCGTCAACGACTGGATCTTCGGCTCACCGCTCGACCACCCAATCGCGTTCCTCATCGTCGTTGGAACCGCGGGTCTCATGATGTTCGACTTTGCGTTCTTCCGCGAGCAGGTCTGCTGCGTGGTCTGCCCGTACGCTCGATTGCAGGGAGCACTGACCGATCAGGACTCGCTCATCATCACCTACGACGAGAAGCGAGGCGAACCACGAGGCAAGAAACGTCGCACCCCCAAAGCTCAAGACGATGAGAGCCCGATCTCGCTCCCCGTGCTTGGAGACTGCATCGACTGCACCATGTGTGTCCAGACCTGCCCGACCGGGATCGATATCAGGATGGGGCCGCAGCTCGAATGCATCGGGTGCGCCCAGTGCATCGACGCGTGCGATTCAATTATGGACAAGATCAACCGCCCGCGTGGACTGATCCGCTATTCATCCGAGAACGCGGTCAGCGGGTCAAAGACCCACCTCATCCGCCCGCGTGTGATCGTCTATCCGATTATCCTGCTCCTGCTCTTTGTCGGGTTCCTGTATGTCCTCAACTCAAAGGGTGAAACGAATGTCTGGATCGGGCGCGAAGCCGGTCTCCCGTTCTACACACTCCCATCGGGTGAGATCACCAACCAACTCCGCACACGCATCACCAACCGCTCCGCGGAGTCAACGACCTTCACCATCTCCGTGATCGAACCCCAAGGCATCACACTCGGACAAGGACAATCCACCCTCACCGTCGGACCCGGAGAAGAATCCTCCACCAAGTTCGCGATCATCGCACCCCCCGAAGCGTTCACCTCCAGCCAGATCGAGATCACCATCCGGATCACCGATAACGCGGAGTTCACCCAAGACACCGTCTTTGAAATGAAGGGCCGGAAGTACACCCCTACGGAGCCAACCAATGACTGACCGCAAGCAATCATTCTTCGAGCGAGGCCTCCACTGGCCCGTCGGGCTCGTCTGCCTGTTCCTCGTCTCCGCGTCCTTCGTCCTCACGACCGCCGTCATCGGAGCGGGGAAGGGATCCAAAGCGATCCAACCGGATTACTACGCGAGATCCATCGACTGGGACAACGAGAAGGAACGGCTCAACACCGCAGAGAAACTCGGATGGGATGTCCGCATCACCGCATCCCCCAAACTCGACCCATACGCCAACCGCTTTGTCTCGGTGATGCTGCTCGATGCCAACGAGCAACCCATCCAGGGCGCACTCGTCGAACTCGTCGCGTTCTCGCAAGCCAACGCGCACGATCCCTTCACCAAAGTCCTCGCGAGCACTGGAGCGGGTCAGTACCAATCCAAAGTCCAAGGCATGCACACCAACGGGCTCTGGGAGTTCCAGATCTCCATCCGCCATGCCGGCCACGATGCCCTCCTGATCAAATCCCTCGAGCTCAGCGAATGAACACTTGATCATGTCCACCGACCCCATGCTCATCCTGATCGGGACCGTCCTCACCGCTTCCCTCGTCGGATCACTCCACTGCGCCGGCATGTGCGGCGGACTCATGCTCTTCGCACTCGGCGCCGATGCGAAAGACCAATCCAAGCACTCCAAACTCAAACTCCAATCCGCCTACCACGGCGGGCGACTCCTCACATACACCCTCCTGGGAATCATCGCGGGCACCATCGGACAAGCCCTGGACTTTGGAGGATCCTTCGTCGGCATCCAGCGCGCCGCGACCATTCTCGCAGGCCTCTTCATGATCGCGTTCGGACTCATCGCACTCGCACGAATCCGAGGCCTCAAGATCGCCCATGTCCGAGCTCCCAAGTTCATGCAGCGAGCCGTCGAGAAGGGACAGCGACTCGCATTCAATCTCTCTCCATTCAAACGCGCGCTGACCATCGGACTCCTCACCACGCTCCTCCCGTGCGGTTGGCTCTACGCGTTCGCGTTCGCCGCCGCGGGAACCGGATCACCGGTCTGGGGTGGACTCACCATGTCCGTCTTCTGGCTCGGCACCCTCCCAGTTATGGCCTCACTCGGAGCCGGGATCCAACTCCTCGCCGGACCACTCCACGCGAAGATCCCGACCATCAGCGCTTCTGCTGTCGTCCTCGTCGGCGCCTTTACCGCGATGGGACGCCTCCAAGCCCCCGAGATGTCACGCGTCAACCTCAACATCGTCGAAGGTGAGATCCCGACCGATCCAGATGAAGCCTGTCCGCTCTGCGAAGCCGGACTCCCGATGGACACTGAGCACGCCCAGGACAAAGATCCGTAACAGATGCCTCCAGCCAACTCAACAGACCAGCCCGCAGCCAATCAGACCACCTGCAACCACTGCGGCCTCCCAGTCCCTCCCGGACTCATCGACCCAGAATCCGAACTCCAGTTCTGCTGCAACGGATGCCAAACCGTCTACAACATCCTCCACACCTCCGGGCTCGACAACTACTACAAAGTCCGCGACTCGGTGAATCCAGACGCAGAACCAGCCGCGAGCACAGGTTCCAGCTACGAAGAACTCGACGACCCCCTTTTCCAATCGACATGGGTCACTCAAGAGAACGAATCCACCGCCGAGGTCGAACTGCTCCTTGAAGGCATGCACTGTGCCGCGTGCGTCTGGTTGATCGAGCGCCTCCCCCGTGTCGCCGACGGCGTCATCGAAGCCCGCGCTAATATCCGCCGAAGAACCGTCTGCGTCCGCTACAACCCGGACCACATCAAGCTCTCCGCCGTCGCTCAATCCCTCGACAAACTCGGGTACGCCGCCCACCCAGCGCGAGGGAAAGAAGCCCGCGAACTCAGGATCCGAGAGGACCGCAAGTTCCTCATCCGCGTCGCGCTCGCAGGCGCGCTCGCCGGGAACATCATGCTCCTCGCGATCGCCCTCTACGGCGGAACCTTCTCCGGAATCACCGACGCATGGCGCACGACATTCCGCTACTACTCCATGGTCCTCGGACTGATTGTCCTCATCTTCCCAGGACGCATCTTCTTCACCGGCGCCATCGCGGCACTCCGAACAAGAACAGCCCACCTCGATATCCCCATCGCGCTGGCGCTCTTTGTCGCAGGCGTCTGGGGAACCGTCAACACCATCCAAGGCATCGGGGAGATCTACTTCGATTCCGTCGCCGTGCTCGTCTTCCTGCTCCTTGTCGGACGCTGGATCCAGCACCGACAACAACGCGCCGCATCCGATTCTGTCGAACTCATGCTCACCCTCACCCCGAGCAGCGCGACGCTCATCGATGAATCGGGCAACACCAAACGCGTTCCCATCGAAACCCTCGAAGCGGGGATGTCTGTGCTCGTCAACCCCGGAGAATCCTTCCCCGCCGACGGCGTCATCACCGATGGAACCACCACCATCGACAACGCGCTGCTCACAGGAGAATCGGTACCCATCGAATCGGGACCAAGCGACCAAGCACTCGCTGGCGCAACAAACCTCAGCTCACCGGTCACCGTCCGCGTCCAAGCGGTGGGGGAGCACACCCGCATCGGCAAGCTCATGAACCTCGTCGCGCGAGCATCCGAGCAGAAATCTCCCGTCGTCCGAGCCGCGGATCGCATCGCGGGATACTTCGTCGTCATCGTCATCACCCTCGCTCTGGGAACCTTTGCGTACTGGGCATGGACCACCAACATCACCACAGGGATCGAGCATGCGACCGCACTGCTCATCGTCACCTGCCCCTGTGCTCTGGGACTCGCAACACCCATGGCCATGTCCATCGCGCTGGGGCGCTCAGCACGATCCGGGATGCTCATCAAGTCCGCAACCGTCCTTGAGCAGCTCGCAAGAACATCATCCCCAGCGGGGAAGATGCTCCTCGACAAAACCGGAACCCTCACCCAAGGCGCGACCACCGTCATCGATATCCAAGGCAACGAATCCCTCCTCCCACTCGCCGCCGCGATCGAGCAATCTTCCAACCACCCCATCGCGCGAGCGATCGTCAACGCCGCAGACTCTTCGCTCCCCACCGCGACCAACATCACCCAGCACACCGCGCAAGGCATCACCGGAGAGGTCAACAATCAACACCTGACCATCGGATCCATCAGCTTCGTCACCAAGCACACCGGCGCAATCATCCCAGACGATCTCCAGCCCAAAGTCGTCCGCCTCATCGACCGCGCCCTGACCCCGATCATGGTCCATGCGTCCCCATCCAACAGCATCGCGATCATCGGAGTGGGGGATCAACTCCGCGACGATGCTCAATCCGCGGCCAGTGATCTGCAGCAACGGGGATGGGAACTCAGTGTCTGCTCCGGAGATCACCCCCGCATCGTCGAAACGATCGCGAATCAGCTCAACATCGAATCCCACGAGGGGGGGGTCACCCCCGAAACCAAAGCGCAGCGCATCGCTGAGTCAAAGGAACATAGACACTCAACCTCCACACCCGTCGTCATGGTCGGGGACGGAATCAACGACGCCGCAGCCCTCGCTTCGGCAGATGTCGGGATCGCCGTCCACGGCGGAGCCGAGGCCTCCCTCGAAGCTGCGGATGTGTACCTGGTCCACGCAGGACTCAGCCCGATCGTCAAACTCATCGACCTCTCCCGCTCCACGATGTCCACCATCCGTCTGTGTATGGTCGTGTCCATCATGTACAACACCATCGCCGCGACGCTCGCCGTGACCGGGGTCATCGACGCCCTCATCGCAGCGATCCTGATGCCCATCAGCTCGCTGACCGTGGTCGCCATCTGCACACGAGCGGGCAAGAATACTCAGACCTCCCATCAACCACCGGAGCCCCGCTGATGTCCGCCGTCTACCTGATGATCCCCGCCGCACTCCTCCTTGCTGGACTTGGGGTGATCGCGTTCATCATCGCCGCCAAAAAAGGCCAGTTCGACGACCTCGACACCCCCGCGTTCCGCGCCGTGTTTGATGACGACGATTCCGACCCAAGCAACGAGCAAGACGCAGCCCGCGATCGCAGTTCGTAAACCCGCCGTTCGTCTCAAGCAAGCACCTACAATTGCTCCACATGACCGCCGCCGTCGAAATCAAGAGCATCTCCTACACCTACCCCGCGACGGGACTCGACTCCTCATCAGTCAACGCCCTCGATTCGGTCTCGCTCTCCATCGACCACCGAACCAAGCTCGGCATCCTCGGCCCAAACGGCGGCGGGAAGTCCACACTCATCAAGCTCATCCTCGGCATCCTCAAGCCCACAAGCGGATCGATCCAAGTCCTCGGACATTCTCCGACCAAAGCCCGTCAGCTCGGACTCGTCGGGTACCTCCCCCAACGCATCGAAGCCCAGCTCGATTGGCCTATCAGCGTCCGCCAGACCGTCGCGCTCGGATGCACTGCGCACCTCAAACCCTGGAAGAAAGCAACCGCAGAAGACAACGCCGCCATCGATCGCGCCCTCGAACTCGTCGAACTCTCCGACCTTGCCGACCGTCCAATCGGTGCGCTCTCTGGAGGTCAACTCCAACGCACGATGATCGCACGCGCGATCGCCCGCTCTCCGAAACTACTCGTGCTCGATGAGCCCACCGTAGGCGTAGACATCGCAGGACAACAACGCTTCGGACAGCTCATCAACACCCTCCACGAAGAGCTCGACCTCACCCTGATCGTCGTCTCCCATGACATGCGGGCCGTCGCCGCTGTCGCGGATCGCGTCGCGTGCCTTTCCCGATCGCTCCATTTCCACGACGCTCCCGAAGGACTCACCCCCGCCGTGCTTGCGCAGGTCTTCGCACACGATGTCGCCGGCGTCTTCGGGGATCTCCACATCGACGCCCACCGCGCCGATGACTGCGATGACCCAACCCATTCGCACGCCTCCGATTCATGCTGCGACCACAACAGCGGGGGGGCATCATGAGAATCGACCCCGCCAACATCCCGATCATCGCCGCCGCGATCGCGATCGCGATGATGGGCGGCGCCCTGAGCATCTTCGTCGTCCTCAAGCGCCTCGCCTTCATCGGACAGGGGATCTCCCACGCCGCATTCGGAGGGGTCGGGATCGCCCTTGTCCTGGGAGTCCACGGCGCGACGACCGTTGGCGCCATCGGTCAACTCACAATCGTTGTCGTGTTCTCGATCCTCGCCGCACTCTGGATCGCCGCCCTCTCTCGATCACACAAAGGAAGAACAGACACCGCGATCGGGGTCGTCCTTTCAGCATCCATGGCTCTGGGATTCGTCCTCTTCACCATCGCCGAATCCAGACACGATCACGACGAGCACGGCCACGCCGCGAACGGTCACGAAGACGAACACCACCTCATCGAAGAAATCCTCTTCGGGAACATCCTCAACACCACGACCACCAAGTCCACCATCGCCGTCGTCACCTCCGCCGCGATCCTGCTGTACCTCTGGTCCGCAAGACGCAAACTCATCTTCTGGGCATTCGATGAACCTGTCGTCGACGCCTACGGCCACAGCTCCAGGTCCATCACCAACCTCTTCCTCTCCGTTCTCGCGATCGCAGTCGTGATGTCCATGCAGATCGCGGGAGTCGTCCTCGCGGCCGCGATCCTCGTCCTCCCCGGCGCCGCCGCTCTCAACCTCACCGCCAAACTCCGCCCCGCGTTTATCTACGCGATCACCATCGGAGTCCTCGGCGCGATCCTCGGCCTCCAAGTAGGACTCAACTCATCCTACCCCATTGGTCCAACCATCGTCCTCATCCAGAGCGTCATGTACCTGCTCACCCTCGTCATCAAACTCCTCGCCCCGCGCCTCCGCGCGTGAGCGATCAGTCAGCAACAACCGAAATCAGTTCAGAAAGAAACCAGCCATGAAAGCCGAAACCCTTATCGCCGAACTCAACACGATCCGCAAAGACCTCGATGAAGACAAGTCCGACCTCGAATGGGTCACCCTCCACCATGTCTTCTGCTTCGTCTCCTACAAGATGGGCGACTTCCAAGAGTACATCGACGACCAAGCCAAACGCGGCGCGTTCGACGAGCTCGACGACTAATCCACACACCACAACCCGCTTCCAGAGCTCAAAAACGCGATTTTGAGATTCGGTATTGCTTTCATTGCATCCGCATTTGCAATGGAGCCGAAAATATGCATGATGTATCAATCGTGACTGCTCGCCGGGCGCCGCTCCTGTCAAAAGCAATGAGTGAATCCGGAGAGCACCACGACGACTGATCTCAGGACGAGGTCAGGCGATGAGCCCCGAGCGACGGCACGGGGAAAAGAACTCGAGCGGCGGCCAACTGATCCGCGACGGCTCGAATAAACCATGTACTCAAAGGAGGTGATTCAGTGAACGATTCAGTCTGTACCAAGGGGCTACGCCTCTAATGAGCACATGCTCGACGGAGAACATTGATGCTCCGGCGTAGTCCATGCAGAAAACATTGCTGAGACATACTCAGCATCCTACGGCCACCTCCCACAAGGGGGTGGCTTTTTTAATCAATACTCAAAATGCTTCCCAGCCCCCCAAGCCCCTAAGGAACACGAACACCAATCGATTCGTACACCGCCCGCGACTCCCGGCTCCGACCCGCGAGCTCAAGCTCTTCCCCCAGCATCATGTGAATCCGGAAATAGTTCGATTGAGTCGCAAACACGGCTCCCATCGAGGGCGGACGATTCACCCGCTGCGCCGCATCCTCAAGCCAAGGCACAATCTCGGACCGCTTCCCACGCGAGTCAAGCATCGAACGCATCCGCCACAACGCCGACATCACCATCGGACCGTCATTGATCAACTCTTTGGAAACCGCCTCATAACGCCACCACGCGCGTTCGAGCTCCCCCAACTCCTCATGCAAAGCACCAAGCTCGATCAAAGCAGCCGCGACAAGGTCGGGACGCGATTTGTACCGTGTCAATACCCATTCCCACATGCCGACCCGTGATCGCTCTTCATCAACCGACGAAATTAACTCCGCGATGATGTCGAACGAAAAATCCTGATACCGAACGCCGCACATCTTCTCCACCGCTCGAGCCCATACATCGAGCTCCTTTTTGCTCAGTTCATTCTCGTCCGCAATCTCCGCGATCAGTTCCCACCCACCAGGTACAAACGCACACCGAGTCAACCCGCTACGAAGAAGCGCAAGCTGATCCTTCACTGTCCCTCCGCGTGCTATGCGCAATGTACCCTTGGACTCGAACACCACATCACCCCCCGCGTCCCACTCCTCTGAGTGCATTCGTCCCACCGCTTTGGTGACCCCAAGCGCCGACCAACGCTGCGAGGGGTGAACCCCGTACTGACCGCCAAGAAGCCCTACGCGCGCATCCGAGACATACTCAAGCGTCTGGGGATCGCGCAGATTCCCGCGCAGATTCTGATATTCAGGATATCTGCCAGATTCAAAGTTCCACTCCGCTCGATTTCCGAGCACCTCGAGATACCCGATCCATGCATGTGAAACATCCGCGCCCCGCGCATGGACATACGCCGATGGGATCGAGCACGCCTTCGCGACCCCCTCCGCAAAGTATGCCTGATCCGCGCAGACGCCGCCGTACTGCAGAATCGATTCGAGCCGGTAATCACCCGCCGTGGTCACTCGCTTGGGCGCTCCGCTCCGGAAGTGCGCGTAGTCATACTGGATCTCAAAGAACCGATCCCCGATCCCTGGATTCGCACGATACCGATTCAAAGCCCACCCGCTCTGCTCAGGTCGCTCAGTCATATCCACAACATGCACAAGCAGCGCCGGAGAGAGCCGGTTCGGGTGAACCGGGAGCCTGCCCGAATGCTTGACAAAGTAATCAAAGATTTCCAAGACACTCGGAGCCTTCACAGTATTCTCATTGATCTGCCGCGAATATCCAAATGGAGATTCATGCACGACACACAACGCGCTACTCATTGTGGGATACTGCTCAATAAGCTCACCTCGTTGCTCCAGTAACGACTTTGCAAGTTCTGCAACCCCGTTCAGATCATCATGTTCCGGGTCAACGAGTAAACCAAGCTCAATCACAAACTCCGGAGACGCAGCAAGCGAATCAGCAAACGCCCCAATCCCCATCCCGGACTCGTTCGCAACGACCAGTATCTCCGCAGTCGCAAGGAACCCCTCACTCACACCCAGCGCATCGAGCTGCCGATCGCTTGCCTGCTCAATAACCGCATCGGCAAGTCTCCGCATCGCATCGAGCGCCCGCTCCGCCGTTGCTCGATCCTCAACCGAGTCCAAAATCGCAGACGCTTTCACCCGCACCTCATCCGCAAGCGGCGACGCCCCCGCCTCCACAACGCACAACACCACGACCACCAGCATCCATCGAATCATCACAAGTCCCTTCATCATCCACAATCCTATTCGCCCGCAGACCACAACGGTTGCTCATCGAAAAACCGCTCCGCGCACGAAAAAGCCCCGACGCAAACTGTCGGGGCTCATGAATGAACAGCCTCTAGGGCACTCAGATGTTCAAGAACCCACTGATGACATCGCCGTAAGCGACGATCAGACCCGCAAACACAACTGAAACAATCGAGATCAGCTTGATCAGGATGTTGAGTGCAGGACCCGAGGTGTCCTTGAACGGGTCACCAACGGTGTCACCAACAACAGTCGCCTTGTGATCTTCTGAACCCTTGCCGTAGACGATTTCGCCGCCGTTGCCAGCCGCGACCGCTTCCTGAGCACGAGCCATGATCGCATCACGAACAGTCGCAGGCACCTTGGTCGAGTTGCCAGTCCCGGCAACCATCTCGTCCGCGGTTGTGGCACCGTACGACTCAAGCAACTTCTTCGCGTTGTCCCAAGCACCACCAGCGTTGGCCATGAACACAGCAAGCGCAAACCCCGATGTCAATCCACCAACAAGCAGACCCATGACACCAGCGACCGAGAGAGTCAACCCAACAAGGATCGGGACCACGATCGCAAGGATCGATGGGATCACCATCTCCTTCTGAGCACCCGATGTCGAGATCGCGACACAGTTTGCGTAGTCAGGGTAGTGATGGCCATCCAGATCAACACCCTTCATCGGCCAGTTGTCCGGATCAGCAACCTGCTCTTCGGTCATGCCCTGGTTACGCAGCGCCTGACGGATGAACCCGAACTGACGACGGCACTCGCCCATCATCGCGTACGCCGCACGACCGACCGCATTCATGGTCAACGCACAGAACAGGAACGCGAGGAGCACACCGATGAAGATGCCACCCAGGAGCTTCGGATTTGCAAGAGTCACGTTGTAGAAACTCAGCACATCCTTGATCATCCCACGCTCAGATGAAGCAAGAACCGCGGTCCAAGCCTCACCCGTTTCCGCGTTCACACCAGCAATGTCGTAACGAGCATCGTAGTTCCCGGTCAACGCAAACACCGCGCCGCTGTCAACATTGCTCAGCTTTGTGACGTGAGAACCGTCAGCATTCCGAACGTCAAGCAGCATCCCGCCGTCGACATTCATCTCGTCGCCCGTACCGGTCGCGACGGCAAACTTGCCATGTCCTTGGTACACCGCGTAGCCCATAACCGCGTCTGCAGGGGCAACATACGCCCCATTGTCCGCGCCCTTCTCGAAGAATGACTCCGCCTGCGAACCGATCTGAACCTGAACGATCTGGATATACGCCGCGAACAGCGCCATAGCGGTCAACGCCGCAGAACCGATCGCAAAGCCCTTACCGGTCGCCGCGGTCGTGTTCCCGAGCGAGTCGAGCATGTCGGTACGCTCACGAACAACCGGAGGCTGCCCGGTCATTTCAGCGTTACCACCAGCGTTGTCCGCGATCGGACCGTACGCATCAGTTGCAAGGGTGATACCCAGAGTCGAGAGCATCCCGACCGCTGCGATACCGACGCCGTAGAGACCCATGAGGAAGCTGTCGCCGCCACCCGCGAACGAGAACGCCGCGATGATCGCAATAACAACAGTGAGGAGTGATGCCCATGTGGACTTCATGCCTTCAGCGATACCAGCAATGATAACGGTCGCAGGACCAGTGAGTGCCTGCTCAGCGATGCGTCGAGTCGGGGCATGCTCGTACGAGGTGTAGTACTCGGTCGCGTGAGCGATCACAAGACCCGAGATCAGGCCCGAGCAGATCGAAAGGCCAAGACCCCACCAAGTGGTGATGCCTTCAAGCTCAGCAGCATCATTGAGAATGAACCAGAGCAATCCAAACGCACCGAGAACAATGAGTGCCGAAGCAACATACACACCCTTGTGCAGGCCCTTGAGTAGCTGAGCAAAGCTCGCGTTCTCCTTTGCCTTCACGGTAAAGACACCCAGGATCGAGCAGAAGATGCCCAGACCAGCGAGCGCCATTGGTGTCACAGCGAGTTTGAGGCCAAACGCACCGGCTTCATCGCCACTTGCGAGCGTCATCGCAGCCGCGGCACCGAGCGCCATCGTCGCGAGAATCGACCCGTAGTACGACTCGTAGAGGTCTGCACCCATACCCGCAACGTCACCAACATTGTCACCGACATTGTCCGCGATCGTCGCAGGGTTCCGAGCGTCATCCTCTGGAATACCAGCTTCGACCTTACCAACAAGGTCTGCACCGACATCCGCTGCTTTGGTGTAGATACCACCACCGACACGAGCGAAGAGCGCCTGTGTCGATGCACCCATCCCGAAGGAGAGCATGATGGTGGTGATGTCCGTGATCGCCCACTCACCCAGAGTGCCCGAGTTGAACAGGAAGAACCAGACCGAGATGTCGATGAGCGCAAAGCCCACAACATTCAGACCCATGACCGCACCCGAACGGAACGCAACGGTCAGCCCCTCGTTGAGCGACTGCTTCGCGGCCCAGGTCGTGCGTGCAGAAGCGTTCGTCGCCATCCGCATACCGAACCAGCCACACAGACCGGAGAACAAACCCGCGACCGGGACACCGATCAGCGTGAACGCGGACTGTAGCTTCAGTGCGTACATGATGCCGAGGAACACGATCAGCAGAACAAAGACGCCTGCAACAACCTTGTACTGACGAGTCAGGTACGCCATCGCACCGTCACGGACCGCCTGCGCGATCTCGATCATGTTCTCGTCGCCCTCGGATCTCTTCATCACCGACATCTGGAACATCTTGGCCATGATCAAAGCCAGGATGCCCCCGATCGGTGCAAGGTAATATGCCGGGGTGATTCCCGACATCGACGCCATCGTTGGCATGAGTTGCATACTCATAGTGTCTGTGCCTCTGGGTGGTGGTGGTATTCCTGCACTCCCTGCGTGTCACCCAACTCAGCAACAGGGAAGGTCTTCTAACAACAAGTTCTTGAACAGAAGTCTTATCAACAAAATTGTGATAAGTTGGTGTCCCCAATAGGGGTCTCGATTCTAGTGCGTGCTTACCAAGAAAGCCCGCCCATTGAATGAAAAACGCCACTCCGGACACTACCAAACCAAAAAAAACCAACCCTGATCAGAGTCGGTTTCAATCACATTCAGTTGTTGATCAAATCAGTCGCGCTGAGGACCACGCTTAGCCATACGACGCTTCCGCTCCGATGGCTTCTCGTAGTATTCCTTACGCTTCACATCCTTGACCAGACCTTCCTTCTCGCACAGCTTCTTGAACCGACGCATCATCTGCTCAGCACTCTCGTTACCGCGTGATTTAATCCGAATCGCCATAGCGCTCCATTCATCAAAGGTCTAAACAAGCCACGGCCCAATCGCCGCAGGGCCCCAATCAAAGGCACCCACACCCCATCGGTCAAGCAAACCCACCCAATCTACCCCGCAATTGCAGCCCGACACCCAAGATCACCGATCCACACAGTCATGCACGCGATCCCTACGCCAACACCAAGCCGCAACGCCCGCCGAGCACTCCTTCTCATGTTCGGACTCTGCACGGCGTTCATGCTCCAAGCCTGTGAATCCGTCCCCGCCATGCGCAAATCCACCGCTTGGCAAGGCCAAACCCCAATCTCCGCCTCCTACCTCTGGGGAACCCTCGAAGCCGAACTCCCACCAGGCGTCCGGACCGAATCTGTCCTCATCGCCGCCAAATCAGAGCTCCTCCGACAAGGACATGTGATCGACCAATCCACCGCCTCACCTCAAGGCGGGAAACTCATCGCCCTCTCCCAGCCCGGATCCCCCTACTCCAGAGTCCACATCAAGACCTCCACCCAACCCAGTGGGGGGGTCAAGGTCACCATCAACATCGATCCAGACTCCGAATCCCGCACCCGGCTCATTCTCGACGCGATTCTCAACCAGCTCGCGATCTGAGTCCGATTCGGTAAAATCCCCAATTCGTCGTAAACCGACCCGGATGACAGTCCGATAGATGGACTGTGTCCAAAGAGCGCCGATTCAACTTCAGTTTAGAGTCTGCCATTTCCAAGGCGATCGTTCTGTGTGTCCTCGTCGTCCTCACCGGAACCTTCGGATTCGAATACATCGAAGGCTGGTCGGCCTGGGACTCGTTCTTTTTCACCCTCTACACACTGACCACAGTTGGATACGACGACGCAGAAATCTCAAAGAACGGCCAGTTCTTCACCGCCTTCCTCATGATCGGCGGGATCGGATCCGTCTCCTACGCGATCAGCCACATCGTCCAGTACGCCGCAGCCAAAGCCGTCGATACGGAGAAAAAAATGATCAGCAAAGCAAGTAAACTCTCCGGCCACTGCATTGTCTGTGGCTTGGGTAGAACAGGTCTGCACATCATCCGTCGACTCGATGACCAAGCCGCGACTGTTGTTGCCATTGATCCCGATGAAGAACTCATCCAAGCCGCTCGCGACCGGGGGATCATCGCCATCCGAGGCGACGCAACCCAAGACAAAGCCCTCATCGACGCCGGGATCAAGAGCGCATCTTCGATCGCCGCCGCGACCTCATCGGACGCGACCAACGCGCTCATCTGCCTCACCGCCAAAGCGCTCGCACCAGAAATCCCGATCGCTGCACGAGCCGAGGATGAAGACTCCATCAGCAAACTCAGTCGAGCGGGTGCCCAGTCCGTCATCAGCCCAACCCGCTACAGCGGGGACAGTATCGCAGACTCCATGCTCCACCCAATGATCGCGGATGTGATCTACGGCTCAGTCACCCAAAGCAGCAACAAACTCCATTTCAGAGAGATCCCGATCACCGATGACAACAAACGCAGCGGTCGAACCATCTCTGATATCATCGGTCAATACCAAAGTGTTGCCTACATCGCTTCCCGCAAGCCGGACCAACCATTCACCATGCGTCCACCCACCGACCACGTCATGCAGAACGGGGACTTCCTCCTCATCGCCGGGCATGAAGAGGACCTCGCCGCGATCGAGTTCGGCGCCTTCGCCCAACTCAACGCCGCGGCATAAGCACACCCACGCGATTTCACAGCTGTTGATTGCCCGATCATCCCGCTCCGTGTAGAGTCTCCCCAAGCCAGAACAGGGGAAACTCGATGGGATTTTTCAAATCTAAACCACCAACACCCACAACCGAGCTCCCCATCTACATCTTCACCGCCGGACGCTCCTGCTCCGAGTATGTCGACAAGTGCCTCACCTCTGTCCTCAACCAGAACTACTCCAACTACAAGCACATCGTCGTCGACGACGACTCCACCGACGGCACAGCGGACATCGCACAACAACTCACCAAAGACTCCCCCAACCACACCATCATCGCCGGGGACCAACGCCGCTTCTGGACCGGGAATGCCTGCGAGTTCCTCAAGCCAAACGACGACGACATCGTCGTCACCCTCGACCTCGACGACTGGCTCGCCCACGACAATGTCCTCGCGACCATCAACGCGATCTACCAGCACCACCAGTGCTGGCTCACCTACGGCTCATACAAACACGCGACCCCCAATGTCCGCTCCGATGTCCGCGACCCCTTCCCCAAGAAAGTCCTCAAAGACCGATCCTTCAGAGAATACAAGTGGCTCGCGAGTCACCTCCGCACCTTCAAGGGGTTCCTCTGGAACAACCTCAATCCACAACAAGCCCTCCTCGACGAGAACGGGAACCTCGCCAAGATGGCCTGGGATCTCGGGATCATGTTCCCCATGATGGAAATGTGCCCGCCGGGCAAAATCCACTTCGTCAAAGAGCAGCTCTACATCTACAACGACCTCAACCCCCTCAACGACCACAAGGTCGACCGCTCCGCGCAGATCCGCACCGAGAACCACTTCAGGTCACTCCCGAAATACTCCGTCCTCGACGCCGAGCAGTACGCGTAAAGGATCTCACTCAGCAGGCCAAACCCCACCGGCGCGACCGATCCAGATGTGCTCGTTCATGTGCCGCTCCCGATCAAATCCGGGTGTGGAGTTATAAAACGCCCGCGTGCACCCCGGCTTAAACCGCTCGTGCAGCTCCACCACCAGCGTATCCACCCGATCAATCCACCCACCCGCGTGCTTAAACACCTCAAGCTCCGACCCCTCTATATCCATCTTCAGCAGACACACCCGATCGATCCCATGCTCCTCCAAGATCGACTCGACCGTCACCGCCTCAACTGTATCAAAGCCGCTCACATCCCCGTCCGCTCCCCGCGCCCGAAACGACCACGCCCCCTCCCCCGGATCGTCCACCACCACCGTCCCCCGCTCGCTCCAAAGCGCCCCACGGACCGGAACGACATTCGGGTACGCCGCAACATTTTCTTTCAGCAGCTCAAAGTTCCCTTTCTCAGGCTCAATCGCGATGATCTTCGCCTCAGGAAACAGGTTCGCGTAGTACACCGAGGTCAACCCGCAGTTCGCCCCCGCATCG
>JAEPQP010000179.1 GCA_017640485.1 Phycisphaerales bacterium
GAGGAATGCACTGATATCGAAGAAATCGAGGAGCCCGTCGTTGTTGAAATCAGCGATTGGGTCCGCGCTGCCGTAGGCGGTGAGGAACGCGGAGATGTCGAAGAAGTCGAGCACGCCGTCTTGGTTGAGGTCGGCGGGTCCGGCGGGGTTGGGCAGGTTCGGCGAGGGATCGAAGAACGCGAAGCATGTTGAGCCGTCGGGTGCTCTTCCCTCGGAGACATCGGTCGTTTGCGCAGCGTAGGTCAGTGTGTCGATCGGCGCGAGTTGGTTGGAGATACGATCGAAGAGTCCGATGGATTCTCCGCCGGCGCTGAGTTTGAAGGTCGCGTGGAGCGGTCCCTGCTCGGGTTCGTCGTCAGCCCAGATAACGAGATAGCTGTTGGCTGGGATGATGGTTCCCGCTGGGAACTCCCACTTGTTTGCATCGAGCAGGTCGTCGGTCAGGTAGCGCCCTGAGAGATCGACATCGAAGTCCTCGGCGTTGTAGAGCTCGATGAAATCGTCGTCGTCACCGAACTCGTCGAGGACCGCGCCGTCGTTGCTGGCGAGCCACTCGTTGATGTAGACGAGCGGGGTCGGGTCGGGTTCGGTGAAGCACGCGTCGTCGGGATCGTTGGGTGCTGCGGGGGTGACTGCACAGAAGATTTCCGTTGAGGATGAGCCGTCTTTAAATCGTCCGAAGGATTCATCAACGCCGAGGGAGGGGAAGTTGAGCGAGTCGATGAGGACCGCGCCTTGGTCATCTCGGTGAGCGAGGGTGACTTGTTCTCCGGAGCTGCTGAGTTTGAAGTTCGTGTGGAGCGGGCCGTCGAGTTCGTCGTCGTCGGCCCAGATCAGGAGGAAGGACTTTGGTCCGATGATGGTGCCGTCGGGAATGCGCCAGAGTTGCGGGATGCTCGGCGTATCTGAGAGGTACATGCCGGAGAGATCGACGGAGACATCCTCGTCGTTGTAGAGCTCGATGAAGTCTTCGAACTGACCCGCTTCGTCGGCGATGATGGTTTCATTGATCGCGATGACTTCGTTGATCGTGATGCGTGGGAGATCCGCAGGTGCTGGCGTGCTCTGGCGGAGGTTCTCGGTTCGGCTCTGGATGTAGGGTTTGATCCCCCACGACCATGGCTGGGAACCGGAGTAGGTTGCGGGGAGCGTGAAGGAGTCGATGAAGGACTGGTTGGTGTAGCCGTAGTCCGAGTTTCCTCCAGAGAATGAAGCGGTGAATGCGAATGGGCTGAGGAGTGATTGGAGCGCATCGATATGGGCTTCGCGGGGCGGGAGTGTGAAGAGCCCATCGAACGCGTCGGTGGTTGACGGCGTGAACGGCGAGAGGGTGTGGGTGATGAATGGTCCCGGGTTTGAAGGGGTGTCGTAGTCTGGGGTGGACTGGGCTGGATTGGAGAGGTGGTCGATCCCAGGATCGGGGAGGCCGTCGCGATCGTTGGTGGTGACGATGTCGAAGGTGAAGGTTGAAGTATCGGTGAGGTTCATGCGATCGAGCGGGATGGTGTAGCGGACGATGGAGTCGGGGCTGCTGCTGAGGTCTTGATCGATCCCGGCGGGGTTGTTGAAGCTTGCGTGATTGAGGTCCCAGCTTGATCCGTTCCATTCGTAGAGGAGGAATCCTCCACCGAAGTCGGTCCATGAGCCGAGGAAGAAGTCGGATTGGGTGGTGGAGTTGATATCGCGGTTCCAGGGGTTGGTGGTTGATCCACCTGGTCGCGTGTCGAAGAAGAGCATGATGCGTGTGTCGTCGGTGTCGGTGTTGATCGCGACGGGGCCGAGGACATCGACGGCGATGCGGAGGTCGTCAGAAGTATTCGAGAGCGTCACGAGATCGATGTCGAAGCTTGGTTCGGTCAGGGAGAGGAATGTGTCGTTGTCGGTGTCGTTGTAGACGGTTTCGGTTGGCTGGGTCGGGGTTCCGGCGGCGCCGACGAGCTCGCGTACATAGCGGTAGTACTGGTCTTGGTAGGCGGGGATGTTGAAGATTCGGCGCAGGAGGGGTGGCTCTGCCCCACCGCCGAAGGGGCTGGAGAAGTCCCATCCGAAGCCGTTGTCTCCGAAGGTTTCTGCATCGCGCGAAGCCCAATCGGTGGAGAAGAAGTCGATGCCGTAGGTGTTGTCGAGATCGAACGGGATGTATTCGAAGACATCGGTGTCGGGGTTGAGGTAGAGGAAGTAGTTGTTGGCGCCGTACCAGATGTTGTCCCAGTGTCCATTCACACAATCGACGGCCATGGCGCGGAGGAAGGTGTCGACATTGAATCTCGCGTTGATCTGCTCTGCGAACTCCTGATCCGTCGCGGTGTCAATGAAGAGGATGAACTCGGCGAGGTCGGCGAACTGGTTGGCGCCCGAGTCGTTCTCGAGTTCGTAGGTTGGATCGCCGAGGGTTTCGTAGGTGTTTGCGTCTCCAGGCGCAACGAAGCGGAGGTCGGCTCGGGCGCCTTTGAATCGGCACTGGTAGAGGTTTCCGGTGTCGTCTCCGAACCATGCTTCGAGGAACTCGTCGTCGATCTGTTCGACATTCGCGTAGACATCGTTCACGAGTGCACCGTCGTTGATGATGAGGTGGACCATCGAGGCACGCGGAGATGGGACCCCGAACTGGTTGTAGATGTCCCACGCGAGTTTGCCTCGGATGACGGAGGGGTCGTTCTGGTGTCCATTGAGGTTGAGTTTTTCGAGTCCGAAGATCTCTCGACCCGGCTCGAACTCGTTGAACTTGAGCTTCCAGGATTTTTTGATCGCGTTGCGGGAGGTGTTCCCGCGCGGACGGATCCCGACATTGGTCACGGTGGTGTCGGTCTTGGAGTTCACGATCCGGACGGTGCAGACGCGGTAGGTGTTGTTGAACGGGTTGGCGAGCATCGCGTCGAGATCTGTTGGATCGACGGTAACGAAGATCTCGGTGAGCTCAGAATCATCGAAGTAGATCTCGCCCGCTTGGTCGTACCCCGCGTCTCCGGTTGGGGGTGGGACCTCGGCGCGACACGGCGCTGCGATGAGGAACATACAAAGAGTCAGCAGGACGGTTCGCGCATAAAGAGTCATGGTCTGATGCTACCTGATCGGGAAGGGTGATTCAATGAAAAACCGCTGATCTGGGGAGATCAGCGGCTGTGGGTGATCGATGGGTTGATCGATTGGGTGTTATGGGCACCCGGCGGCGTAGGCGGTCAGGAAGGCGCTGATATCGAAGAAGTCGAAGTTGCCATCTCCACTGAAATCAGCGATCGGGTCGCTCATCGCGTACGCGGTCAAGAATGCGGAGATGTCGAAGAAATCCAGCACGC
>JAEPQP010000083.1 GCA_017640485.1 Phycisphaerales bacterium
CGGCGCGGGTTGCGGATTCGACCATGTCTTTGCTGGTCCATTGTCCGGCGGGGGAGATCTGTACACTGCGGATAGCAGTATTCAAGGACACCCGCTCGTGGTGTTTTCAGGAGAGGACCATCATGATTTCATTGAAGCACGCCGCGATGACCATCGCGCTCGCCGTATCCACAACGACGACCATCACCAACGCCCAGACCGCGTCCCCCTACTGCCAAGCGGATCTCATCTTCGACAACACACTCGATTTCTTTGACATCTCCGCGTTCCTCATTGCGTACGACGAGGGAGACCCATCAGCGGACTTTGACAACTCCGGGAACCTCGACTTCTTCGACATCTCCGCATTCCTGAGTCTGTACTCCGGAGGATGCCCCGACCTCACCGACTCGGACAACGACCGCATCCCGGACTTCGCAGAGACCGACGACGCCCTTTTCTTCGGCCCTCTGCAAACCGGAACCAATCCGTTCAACCGAGACACCGACGGCGATGGGCTCGAAGACGGGGACGAAATCCTTGGCACTGAAGAAGGCCTCATCCTCCCCAACGCCAACCCCGTCCGCAAGGACATCTATGTCGAGTGCGACTGGTTCGCAGGAAACTTCCAGGGGCGCAACGAGAACTACCGCCCGACCGCCGCCGTCGAGGCACGCGTCCGCGCCGCGTTCCTCAACGGATCCACCCCCAATCCCTACGGCCTCCCAGACGGGATCGTCATCCACCTCGACTATGGACAGAACGCGGACCACATCGGAGGAAACCAACTCCCCGGATCACCCGATGTCATCCAGTTCGACAGCGACTTCAACGCGTACAAAGCCGAGCACTTTGACCCACGCCGCAAGGGCTACTACCACTACGCGATCTTCGCCAACCGCTACAACTCCTCGACCAACGGCTCCTCAGGAATCGCAGAAATCAACGGCGACGACTTCATGGTCACGATGGTCAACTACAACTCCACCAACAACATGGCCAACACCATCGCCCACGAACTCGGTCACAACCTCGGACTCCGTCACGGCGGGAACCAGAACCGAAACAACAAACCCAACTACAACTCCGTCATGAACTACCGCCACCAGTTCCCAGGTGTGGACACCACCGGAACCTCCTTCGGGAACGGAGTCCTCGACTACTCCCACGGCTTCAATGTCCTCATCAACGAGAACGCCGTATTCGAAAGTGATGGCGTCAACGGATTCACCCCGATCGACTGGAACAACAACGGGATCATCGACGCAGCGCCATACGCACGCAACCTCAACTGCAACACAGGGATCACGAGATCCTGTGGCGACGGATCAAGCTGCTACGACTCCTTCTGCTCCACACTCAGCGACTACGACGACTGGGACAACATCAACTGGAACCGACTCAACCAGAGCACCGATCGCCGAGACATCGAGATCGTCCCGTGCGAGAACTACCCCGGGAAACAGTTCGAATAATCACCCAGCCCCGCTGCGAGCAAATCCACTTCCTGCTATGATGGGTCCACGCATGAGGACCGCAGTGTGATCAGGATTCAACGCATCACGATGGACCACCCGCTCTACGAGCAAGAGGTCGCGCTGCGCACCGCAGTCCTCCTCGAACCCATCGGATACACCATCCAAGACTACTACGACATGGCGCCGGGACGCGAGGAGCTCTGCGAGCACTTCGTCGCGGTCGTCGATCACCCAACGGGTGATGTCGTCGTCGGAGCCGCGACGCTGTTCCCGCCCCAACCCGGACAGGAAGAACGATCCGGAAAGGTCCAGCAGGTCTGCGTTGACCAGCAGCGCCAGGGTGAGGGGATCGGCAAGAACCTCATGATCGCGATCGAGGTCCGCGCCTTCACCGAGCTCGCACTCCCGGGTCTGTACTGCCACGCCCAGCTTTCCGCGATGCCGTTCTACGAAAAACTCGGTTGGGAGACGGCCTCAGACATCTTCCAAGAAGCGGGGATCGACCACAAGCGCATGCAGATCGTGACCCCCCAACCCCCCGAGACCGCCGAATAAACACCCGTTTTGGGCTTCCCAACGACTGCTGTTGAAGCAGACCAGCCCCTTCAAGAAACCCAAAATGAAAAAATACTGGGCATCGCACCCCGATTCCCTTAGAATCATTCTATGAACACGACCGAACCATGCGTCCACGATCACCACGCATCTGAGCACAATCAGCACCATCCATCACCCTCGACCCGCGACATCTTCACCAGCAGCTCGATCCGCTGCACCAAGCCAAGGCTGCTGATCTACGAAGCACTCTGCGCCACCAAATCCCACCCAACCGCAGAAGAACTCCACACCGCCGTGCGTGAATCCGATCCAGGGATCAGTCTCGCGACCATCTACAACACCCTCGAGCTGCTCGTCGATCACGGACTCGCCCGTCGCATCGCGAATCGTTGCCCGGGATCTGGTGCAAGCCGATACGAAGCGGACCACACCCCCCACCTCCACCTCGTCCTCAACGACGGCCGGGTCCTCGACGCACCCTCAGATCTCTCGAAACAACTCAACGACGCGATCCCCGAAGGGCTGATGCAACAACTCGCTCAGCACGCCGGCGTCAAAGCACTCAAGATCGAGATTATCGAAGACACCCACGCGAGCCACCCCGAGCCCGTCACCTGCTGAACGACTTCCCCGCGGCGTTCCGCACAGCACTCGGACTCATCATCAACCCAACAGGATGCGTCCCCTCACGCTCTGCGAGTGAACAAATCGATCCAACCTGCGCGCTGCTCAGCCCCAGTTTCTTCGCAAGCGACTGCATCGCAAGCTCACGCGGATCGGTCCGATGATACTTGCTCACACGAATCCAGATCACGAGCGACACAGGAATCAAGATCATCGCGGCCCAGACCAGCAACGCGATCGTTCCAGATCCCCCCTCAACAACCTCCGCCGTAGGCAGGTACAGTTCGGTCGGTGCATCAATCATCAGCATCGTCACATTCAATCCAAACCCTGTCATTCAACGATCTCCACTCGCGTCACCACGCGATCAAGTCACCGATTCGAGCACCCGACCGCCACGCTCCGGTCCATCATCCGATCCTGAACCATCAACCATCGCCGGATCAGCCGTCCGCTGCCCGACCACGACGCGATGCACGCACCGATCAGCCCGATCGCGGACCGCTTGATCAGACTCCCGCTCCGACATCTCGTGGAGCGTCACCACCAGATCCCTCCAAGGCGACCCCAGCCGCACGCGCGACTTGGGTTCAAGCACACGCTGCGATGCCCAGACCCCCGCGCGTCGATGCTCGACCCGCTCATCGTGCAGCATCGCCGAGAGTTCTTGAGCCGCGTCGCGAGCCATCACCTGCTGACCATCCATGATCAATCGACGCAGCGCGCTGGACCGCACGCGATGATGCGTGTCACTCTTGTACTCCGTAAGCACATCCATCGGCGTATGCACCGATTCAATCGCGTTGGCAACCACACGCTGATCATCACTCTCAAGACCACGCATCACCACCTCACGCGCCATCGGCGATCGGATCGCGCTTAATCCCCGAACAAGCGAAGCCGCGATCCGCGCGTCCATCCCGCCCCCGATCATCTCGTTGGACAGCGCCATCAGATCCATCTCGAATCGCTCTTCGAGCCCCAGCGCCAAGATGAGCGACAACGCGGTCCCCCGCTTCCGCTCATCCCGGAGCATCGCGCGAATGTCACGCACGAACCGCGCCGGATCCGAAGCAAGCAGACGACGCGCCGCAAGACGCGAAGACGGACTCGTAGGCATCTCCATCGTCACCCGATCCGCTTCCTCGCGTGCAATCCTGCGGACCCACGCGCACCCAGATCGTGTATTGAGCACAGCGGTCTCGCTCCGCCGCGTGCACCCGCCCGAACCAATCATCGGAGGCTGCCCCCCCACCGACGACCACCGCATCGCCGCGTGCCGTGCCACTTCCGGAGACGGGTCATAGAGATAATCCAACACGTCGAGCGATCCCGCGACCGCGCACCCGTTCAATCGAACCAGCGGATCTGGATCCGCCATCACCCATTCCAGCTCGCGCCGCTGGATCGAGTCATCAAGACCCAGCCCGATCATCCAGCGGATCGCGCCCTTGCGTCCCTGAACATCAAGCGTTGCGATCTCAGAACTCTGCAGCACCGGCGCCCCGCGTTCGAGCGACACAATCCCGCTCTCTTGCTTGGTCCCGATCCGAACCTTCCGCAGCGCTCTTGCCCGCTTGGGACGGATGCACAAATGCAACAACTCGAGACCCGCGCGATGCTCCTCGATCGATTCCGCTACCGCAAGACGAGCACTCGCAACGCCGCTGATCGGATCGATGACCAGCCACCGCAGCGCGCGCCCACGCAAGACCGGAGCGGGCGTCGTCCGCAGCACCGTCCGCATCGGCATATGACTCGGATGATTCCGCTCGCTCAGCAGACGCTGCATCTTCTCAAACGCACGACGCTCAAGAGCCGTCCCCCCTTTGCGGTCCATCAGCAGCAGCGACGCAAGCAAAGGTGATCGACATCGATGATCCGCAAACGACCACGCCGCGTCCGCGATCGCAGACAGCATCGCGCACCGTTCCAGTTCCAGCACCCGTGTATCCCCGAGCATCGGGATCACCGCTCGATCACGGATCGATTCGTATTCCTCCCCGAGCATCCCCCGCTCCAGACCCCGGAACATCCCCAGCACCATCGCGAGCAGTGTCCGATCCGCCGACAAGCGGACCTGCTGATGCTCGTCATTGAGCATCGAACACACCAGCACCCCCAGCGCCGGATCACCGGTATCGCGCGCAATCTCGAGCGCCCCGATCCGCAATGCCGGGTCCGGATCCGCGCCAAGTGCACGGACCACACGAATCCACCGGCTCCGCCCGAGCGAGAGCGCCAGTGATCGTGAATCCATCGGGAGTCTTCCCCACCGCTCCGCGAGCATCCGCAGCGCCGCATCCGCATGCCGAGCACGCAACCGATCTGATAGCCCCATCAACAACTCGACCGGACCTAGCGACTGGTCCTTTGTGCTCTTGTACCCAAAGCCTGCAATCTCGATCAAACGGAGCGCAAAGCGTTGACATTCATCGGGTTGCCCAACACGCAAACCCTCGCCGAGCGCCGCGATCTGCTGCTTGATCGGCAGCGTGACCAGCTGCTGCATCGTTGCATTGAGTTGGATGAGTGCCTTGCTCATAGACCGTCCGTGTGCCTGAACCAACGAGCGTGTCCGTGCTCGATTCTCCGTGACAACCCATTGTCACGACTGTGTGTTATCGGATCATCACTAGGGGATTTCCCAAAACTTCAAAATCTTGCCCAATATACCATTTCTAGTGTTTGATTATGACCAACACCTGCTATCTTGTACCAAATACGAATATTTAGACCGATCTCCCCATCGGGTCCAATCTCCAACTTCTCCCTTGGAGATCCAGACACGATCCGATAACATCATCGGTTGAATCGCATTTTGTGCGAGAATCTTCGCGGGACAAACTTCATTCCTCAGGCCAGCACACAAGCCTGCATCCACATGGGAAGGAATCCATGGCCACCACAATCCATTCAAACACACGACTCCAATCCTACCAATCACTCCTCTTCGCACGCTCTCTCCAACCAGAACTTGCCCACCACGCCGAGTCCAGATCCATCATCCAGGACCACTACACCCTCCAACTCGCGATCCTCCCCGGCGCCCACGCATGCATCTTCTCTTCAGTCGATGGATGCGCCACCGAACTCGTCACCGACACCCCGGCCCCCTACACCGAAGTCGGCTTGCTCGAATCACTCCTCTGCTCAGCAGAAAAAGACTACGAATCACTGATCCCACGCACGAAGATCAACTACATCACCGCCGCGCAGACCGAGCAACTCACCCCGCACATCTACAACGACACCTTCGAAGAACTCGACCAACTCGCCCGCGACCAAGAAGCTCTCACCCACCGCTACAAAGACCCCGCTGGACCCTGCCTCTCCATCATCGACACCCAACGCTTCGCCGACCAGGTCCATATCCAAGGCTACCACCTCATCGCCGAGGAAAACCTCGTCTTGCGAACCCAGTCCATCTTCGAGCTCATCAGCGGCCGCTGATCCGGACCATCGCAAGACCCTCTATCACTGCGACAAGAGCGTTTTCTGAGTCTTTTTCAGACTCCGGATCGATATCCGTACGCTTCTGAGCGATACACTTCGCTGATGCCACACCGATTCGTCCAATCACGAATTACCATGCCCCGCTGAGGGCGATGCGATCCCATTTCCCGGGACTGCATCCTGCACTCGCGGGGCGACCGAGCCACTCGGCCGACCTCAAACCCATACAATCCACCTAAGCACACATCCGCGGCCAATCAGCCGCCGCGCCATGGATACCACCAATGACCGACACACCCGCACAACAAACCGACAAACCGAACTACAAAAAGACACTCAACCTCCCCAAAACCTCCTTCCCGATGAAGGCCAACCTCGTCCAGAACGAACCCGCATCCCTGAAACGCTGGGACACACTCGCGGATAAAAAAGGCCTCTACCACGCGATGCAGGAAACCAGCAAGGGACGTAAAAAATTCGTCTTCCACGACGGTCCTCCCTACGCCAACGGCTCGATCCACCTCGGACACCTCATGAACAAAACGCTCAAGGACCTTGTCGTCCGCAGCAAGTTCATGGCGGGATACCACTGCCCCTATGTCCCCGGATGGGACTGCCACGGCCTCCCGATCGAGCACAAGGTCATGACCGACCTCGTCGAGTCAGGCAAAGCCGCGAAACTCGACGGCCTCACCGACGACCAGCGCCGCACCGCCGTGCGCCGCGAGTGCAAGACCTACGCAGACAAACAAATCAAACTCCAAGCCGGTCAAATGAAGCGACTCATGACCGTCGCCGATTACGATGACCCCTACCTGACATTCCTCCCCCGCTATGAAGCGGGAGTCCTCGAAGTCCTCGCCGGACTCTGTGAACAAGGGTTGGTCTACAAAGCACTCAAACCAGTGCACTGGTCGGTCGCCAATGAAACCGCGCTCGCTGATGCAGAGCTCGAGTACCAAGACCGCGAAGACCTCTCCGTGTATGTCGATTTCGAAGCCAAGGACGCCGTCGCCGTCTACAACGCCTTTGGACTCGCTGAGTCCGACCACCCCGGCGCGACCCCGAGCTTCATGATCTGGACCACCACCCCCTGGACCCTCCCCGCGAACCTTGCGATCGCTGTGCACGAGAAGTTCAACTACGCGCTCGTGCGCATCGACGGGAACCTGACCGTCCTCGCTGTCGACGCAGTCGAGCGCGTCACCAAGCTCGCCAAGTCCGAAGAGATCGAGACCCTCGCCACCACGACAGGCGACAAACTCGTCGGACTCGCGTACGCGCACCCGTTCATCGAAACCCCACCAGCCCCGATCAACGACCCGGACGCCGACACCTCCGAGTGCTACAAGGTCGTCCACGCCGACTATGTCACCCTCGAAGACGGATCAGGCCTCGTCCACACCGCGCCGGGTCACGGTGCAGACGACTACCAGACCGGTCTCCGCGTTGGTCTCCCGGTCTACTGCCCCGTCCTCGGCGATGGTACCTACGACACCACCACCCCAGATTGGCTCTCGGGGATGTCCATCTGGAAAGCCAACGACCTCGTCGCACAGCGTCTCACCGAATCGGGGCACATGTTCCACGCATTCAAGTTCATGCACGCCTACCCCCACGACTGGCGCTCCAAGACTCCGGTCATCTTCCGCTGCACCGAGCAGTGGTTTGTCGCCGTGGACGCACCAACCAAACGCGACGGGCACACCCTCCGCGAGATGGCAATGAAGTCCACCGGTGACGACCGCTCCGTGAACTATGTCCCCGCGTGGGGACGCAACCGCATGCGAGGAATGCTCGAATCACGCCCCGACTGGTGCATCAGCCGTCAACGCTCATGGGGTCTCCCGATCCCCGCGTTCACCCTCCCTTCGGGTGACGCGTTCATGACCGCCGCATCGGTCACCGCCGTCAACCAACTCATCCGCGAGAAGGGCTCGGACCTCTGGTTCTCCGAAGACCCCGCCACCCTGCTCACGCACTACACCCCATCCGAAGACCCCGACGCCCCCGCCGAGCTCAAAGACGGCTCCGTCACCTTCGATCAACTCACCAAAGGACAAGACATCCTCGATGTCTGGTTCGAGTCCGGTTCATCCTGGAACGCCGTCATGCGCCAGCGCAGCGACGGCGAAGACTTCCCCGTCGAACTGTACTTGGAAGGCTCCGACCAGCACCGAGGATGGTTCCAACTCTCCCTCCTTCCATCGCTCGGAGTCATGGGACGCCCACCATTCCGCACCCTCCTCACCCACGGCTTCATGGTCGACAAAGACGGCAAGAAACTCTCCAAGTCCGCCGGCGCCGCGCTCAAAGACCTCTTCGATCGCTACGGCGTCGATGTCCTCCGCTGGTGGGTCAGTTCACTTGCCTACGAGAACGATGTCAAAGTCGACGAAGAGTTCTTCAAACTCGCCGGAGAATCCTACCGCAAGATCCGCAACACACTCCGCTTCATGCTCTCAAACCTCGACGACTACCAAGCTCCATCAGAGCCAGACTTCTCCGAGTTCCATGTCCACTCCATCCACGCTTGGGTGCTCGGTGAATACAACACCCTCATCGAGAAAGTCACCCAAGCGTTCGAGAACTACGCATTCCACGAAGCGCAGAAACTCATCTACCGCTTCTGCAACACGACCCTCTCCGCTGAGTACCTCTCCGCTGTCAAGGACCGCTTGTACTGCGACGCGCCCGATTCCGAACGCCGCCGTCAGACGCAGCAAACCCTCTATGTCCTCACCGACGGACTCTCCAAACTCCTCGCGCCGATCCTCTGCCACACCGCAGACGAAGCGTACCGCGCACTCCACAAGGTCGATCAGAAAGACAAGACCACCTGCGTCCACCTCACCGGGTTCCCGCAGAAGGTCAACCTCGAAACCGCCACCGGCTGGCCGAAGCTCTGGGAAGCGATCGAACGCGTGATGAAAGCATCGGAAGAAACCCGCGCCCAATCCGACATCGACAACCCCCTCGATCTCGGAGTCATCCTCCCAGACCCCGACTCCACCTTCGAATGGTTCAACACCGAAGACCTCGCCGACATCTGCGGCGTCTCCCGTTTCGAACTCAAGAAAGATGGCGATATCGAGATCACCGACCTCCGAGACCAACCCCGCTGCGACCGCTCCTGGAAACGAGACACCACCGTCAAACAACGCTCCGACGGCGGCATGCTCTCCGACCGCGACGCGCAGGCGCTGGGAATCAATTAATCCAAAGCCAAACCAAGTCCGAGAACGCACGACCCCAACCGGTCGTGCGTTTTACTACGCCTCAACACGCCCCCATAACCCCCAATGTTGCCCCCACGCAACACCGACCCCAACCGCTCCAAGCTCATCGCCGAATAACTCCACATGAGCCAGGACAACACCAACGACGCGAACAAGAACCCGACCCCGGAACGCAAGGTCGTCTCTCCTCCCATGCGGGCCACCAAGCCGCTCCCGCCGCGCGATCCGTCCGCTGGTCCCGACTCCGCGGACCACCTGACCACGCTCGCGCACGATCTCTCCAACCTCCTCGATGGTTCGATGCGTTGGTTGTCGCTCGCCGTGGGATCGATGGACACCGACGCTCCCGATCCCAACGAGCAGCTCGACTCGGCGCGTGAGCAGATCAACACCGTCCAAGCGACCCTCCACCGCATGTCCACGATGGTCAACGCCGCGATGCGCTCGGGGTCAGTCGGGATCAACTCCCCGATGCTGGGAGTCTCCCAAGCGATCACCCTCGCCCAAGCGATCGACCACGCCGTCGATGTCGTCGGACCTCTCGCGATGCAAGCGGGTGTGCGTCTCGAGATGAACATCGACCAAGACGCGGGCACCATCGCCGCGGGTCCACTCTACACCGTCGTCCTCAACGCGCTCTTCAACAGCGTGCAGTCCATCCAGAAAGCCACCCAGACCGACGCGCTCGATCCAGGAGGACTCATCCAGATCAATGCCGCCGTGGACACCAAGCACGACGAGCTCGTGGTCACCATCACCGACGACGGGATCGGTCTCCCACCAAGCACACATCCCGAAACCCCCTTCAAACACACCAAAGACAACGGCATGGGTCTCTCCATCGCACGACAGATCATCGATCAACTCGAAGGAATCATCACCCTCACCAACCGACCCGCAGAGAGCACCAGCACATCCAAGCGACCCGGCGCGATCCTCACACTCCGGGTCCCCGTCCCGCACCAAGACTCCGATCCGGGTGACCAGTTCATCGGATAACAAATCCCAATGCCCAAACCCCCCACCTCCATCCTCATCGTCGACGACGACCAGATCGTCGCCGACTCCCTCGCGGCGTTCTTCACCAACGAAGGATGCACCGCGCGTGCTGTGTATACACCACACGACGCGCTCGCCGAGCTCGATGCGACCCCCTACCAAGTCCTCCTCACCGATCTCAACCTCCCCACCATGACCGGGATCGACCTGCTCCGCAAGGTCAAAGCGAACTCACCATCAACCGCCGTCATCCTTCTCACAGGATACGGCGCGATCGAAACCGCTGTCGAAGCGCTCCGCATCGGAGCCGTGGATTTCCTCACCAAGCCCGTCGTCGATGAAGAACTCCGTCTCGCGCTCCAGCGCGCCCTCCAGCAGCACGAAGTCCTCAGCGAGAACGCAACCCTCCGCACCCGCATCGCAACCATCCAAGCGACTGACAACACCCTCGCCTCCATCGTCGGCACCGACCCGCGCATGCGGCACATCTTCGAAACCATCCAAGCCGTCGCCGCATCGCGTACAACAGTCCTCATGACCGGAGAATCCGGGGTCGGGAAGTCCCTCATCGCCGGCGCGATCCACAACACCTCACCGCGTGCTGCAGCCCCCTATGTCGAGCTCGCCTGCGGCTCGATCCCCGAAACACTCCTCGAATCCGAACTCTTCGGACATGTCAAGGGCGCGTTCACCGGAGCGCACGCCGACAAAGAGGGCAAGTTCCTCGCCGCCAACGGAGGCACCCTCTTCCTCGACGAGATCAATTCCGCATCCCCCGCGATGCAACTCAAACTCTTGAGAGTCCTTCAAGAACGCAAGTTCGAACCCGTCGGATCCAACGAAACCATCGAAGTCGATGTGCGCGTCGTCCTCGCATCCAACCAACCCCTCGAAGACCTCGTCGCGTCCGGCGCGTTCCGTCAGGACCTCTACTACCGGATCAATGTCGTCCAGATCGAAGTCCCCCCGCTCCGCGACCGTACCGCGGACCTCCCCGCGCTCGCGCAGCACTTCCTCGATCAGCAGTCCAAAGAACTCGGTCGCCACTTCGTCGGATTCTCAGACGAAGCGATGCAACTCCTCAAGTCCTACCCGTTCCCCGGCAATGTCCGCGAACTCTCCAATATCATCGAACGCGCCTCCGTCCTCACCAAAGGATTAACCATCACCGCCGAGGACCTCCCACCGAGTCTCCGCGCAGCCGATACTTCAGTCCCAACCCAGACAGTGCCAAGCACAGATGACTGGACCCCGATGACCCTCGCCGATGCCCTCAAGGACCCCGAGCGCCAGATCATCCTCTCCGCGCTCATCGCCAACGACTGGAACAGAACACTCACGGCAGAAGTCCTCGACATCAACCGCACAACGCTCTACAAAAAAATGAAGTCCCTCAACATCGACCCCGATGATCACGCTCAAGCGGGCTAATCGATCCGGACCTTCCCCACCAACTCCCCGATCGAATCAACCCCCTGCCGACTGCACCACCGCTCCAACCCCTTCACCACTTTCTTCGCACCCCGCAGATCCGCAAAGCTCCCCGCTCCGATCCCCACCG
>JAEPQP010000162.1 GCA_017640485.1 Phycisphaerales bacterium
CAACCCCCCCCCCCCCCCCCCCCCCCGCCCCCCCCCCCCCACCCCCCCCCCCCCCCCCGCCGCCCCCCACCCCCCCCTCCACCACCACCTGGGACACGCCGACATCACCACCACCCAGATCTACACCCATGTCGACCGCTCCCAGCTCCACAAAACCATCAAAAACCTCCACCCCCGCGGCTAGCTATAACCGCCCGTAGCAACCAACCAAACACCCCGCACAGCAGCCGCGGTAAAATGAAGACTGCCGGTGCGTTGATCGCTCAGATTATCAACCCGATTCAAACAGGAGCCCCTATGCCAGCCATCAACCCACTCCGTATTCTTTGGATCACCCTCGCTCTCGTGTGCACGCAGACCCTCGCGCAGCCAACCGCTGAATCCATCAACAAGATCAAAGCACTCGTCGAAGCAACATACAACAAGGACGAACCCGGCGCGGTCGTGCTCGTTGCTCACAAAGACAACATCGTGTACCACCAAGCGATCGGCCAAAGTTCTCTCGAAGGTCCTCCCCTCCAACTCGATACCATCTTCCGGATCGCCTCGGTATCCAAGCAGTTCACCGCCGTCGCAATACTCCAACTTGCCGAACAAGGCAAACTTAATCTCGACGACCATATCAACAAGTTCGTCCCCGAGTTTGACACACGCGACCAAAAAATCACAGTAAAGATGCTGCTGAATCACACCTCTGGGATCATCAGCTACACCAGTATGCCCAACTTTGATCAAGGCATCGACTCGACCGATGTCACCCCCGAAGAGCTCGTTGACTTCTTCAACAACCAAGAACTCCAGTTCACCCCCGGCACCGACCAGTCCTACAGCAACTCGGGCTACGCTCTGCTCGGCCTGATCATCGAACGCGTCTCCGGAGTCTCCTACGCGCAGTACATGCATCAGAACATCTTCAAAAAAGCCAACATGCAACGCGTATTCGCCGGCGATGACCACGCCGGCACCAAAGGATTCGCAACCGGATACATCGCAACAGATACCGGATACACAGAAACCGGGTACATCAGCCTCACCTGGCCCTACGCCGCGGGATGCATCGAGACTACGACCGCCGACCTCCACCGCTGGATCCGCGCACTCCACAAAGAAAAAATCATCAGCCAAGCCTCACTCAATGAAGCAAGCGCTCCCACCATCCTCCCGTCAGGTCAACGAATCAGCTACGGCTACGGACTTGATACCCTGAACATCCAAGGACACCCCACCGTCGAGCACGGCGGAGGAATCCCAGGATTTGTGTCACACCTGCTCTACATCCCCGACAAAGAAATCACCGTCGCGATCCTCTCCAACGCCATGCGCCCCGGACTCACCGCATTCGCCGCCAAGATCGCAGCCCACGCCATCAACAATCCCTACCCTGAAAATCCATCGATCGAACTCGGGCAATCCACCCTACAAGAGTATATCGGTACCTACACAGATCAGAACAACAACACCCGAATCATCTCCATCAGCGACAACAAACTCTTCTCCCAACGCGTCGGGGGGATGGGTCTGTTCCTTTTGCCGATCGCCAAAGATCGATTCATCATGCAAGATCAACTTATCCAGATCCAGTTCATCCGAGACGAATCCACAAACACAGTCACCAAACTCAACTTCATCGACCGCACCGGCGAATCCATCTGGACCCGAAGCCTTGACTGAAACCATTCACAAACAACGTTCTGACCCATCCACTAGCAGATCCTGAGTTCAAGCTGAAACCCAAAGTGTAGATCCCACAGCATACCACTCCAAAATGGTGTACCCTAATCCTTCATCGACCCACCCGACGAAGGAAGGTGCCCCATCAATACCGACACGCTCATGAAAATCGCCGCCATCGCGATCTACGCCCTCATCCTCATCGCGATCGGGTTCTTCGCTTCCAAGAAGATGAACAACATCCGCGACTACTTCGCGTCAGGAAAGAACCTCGGGTTCTTCAATGTCGCCTTCTCCGCACGAGCGACCGGCGAATCCGCGTGGCTCCTCATCGGACTCACCGGAATGGGATACGCGATGGGCGCCAAAGCGTTCTGGGTTGTCCTCGGTGAAATGCTCGGCGTCGGCGGCGCCTGGCTCATCATGTCACGAAGATTCAAACGACTCTCCGATCGATACGACTCCATCACCGTCCCCGATTACCTCGAATCACGATTCCGAGATTCCGGACACTGGTTGCGCCTCATCGCCGCTGGATCCCTCGTCATCTTCGTCCCGATCTACGCCGGCGCACAGGTCTTCGCGACCGGGGACGCCTTCAACAGCTTCCTCGGATGGGACCATCTCGTCGGGGCATCCGTCGGATTCATCGTCGTGCTGCTCTACATCACCCAAGGCGGATTCACCGCCGTCGTCTGGTCCGATGTGTTCCAGGGATCACTCATGTTCCTCGGATTGGTCACACTCCCGCTCGTCATCCTCGCCGAAGCCGGGGGCTATACAAATATCATCGACACTCTACGGAACATCGATCCCCACCTCCTCACACTCCACGGGCCTGGTCAAGCCGATGCCATAACAGGAATCGTCGAACCATCAACAGGAGGATGGAGCACAGGCACCATCTTCTCCATCGTCGGACTCGCCGCCATCGGGATCGGTTTCTGGGGATCGCCCCAAGTCTTCGTCCGCTACATCTCCATGAAGAACGAACAGCAGATCGCACCGGGAGCCGCGACCGCTCTGATCTGGACGCTCCTCGCCGATTCGGGCGCGGTCCTTGTCGGGGTCTTCGGCCGAGCGGTATTCAGCCCTGAGCAACTCGGAAGCGACCACGAAGCGATCCTCCCCACCGCCGCGATGGAACTCCTCCCCGCATTCTTCTCAGGCGTGTTCATCGCGATGGTCTTGTCAGCGATCATGTCCACCATCGATTCCCTCCTCGTCGTCGCCTCATCCGCAGGAGTCCGAGACTACTGGCAAAAAACCAGACACCCCAACATGGGCGACGAAACACTCGTCTCCCTCTCTCGGAAAGTCACCGTAGCCCTCGCCCTCATCGCCTTCGCAATCGGCATGGGGCTCCTGCTGCGTGATCCAGAAAAACCCCTCTTCTGGATCATCATCTTCGGCTGGTCCGGGATCGCTGCAACCTTCTGCCCGACCATGATCCTGTCCTTGTTCTGGAAGAAACTCACCGCACTGGGAGCCAAGTGCGCCATGGTCGCCGGTTTCATCGGCGTGCCCCTCTTCAGCTTCGTCGTCCCCCAAGCCCTCAGCAAAGCAGGACAAGAAGAACTCTCAGGCTACCTGGTCTCCCTCGATGTCCTGCTCCCAAGCTTCATGATCGGCTTCTTCGTCGCGATCATCGTCTCACTCTTCGATAAGCAAGGCCAAGCCAAACTCACCGGCATCAACGAAGACTTCCACTACGCCAAGACCGGGAACGATCCAAACTAAAGCCGCTTCAGAATCCCCTGAACAAGTGCCCCCCGCGCCTCAGGAAACTGCGGAAAGAACAACGAGGGCTCCAGCAGCTCAAGCTCCGACAACACCAGTTCCCCATCCGCTCTAGGCATCACATCCACGCGTGCATACAGAGTCTCCCGACCAGCCGCCTCAAGCACGCGCTCCGCAACCGATCGCATCGAATCATCAATCGTTTCGCGCAGATACACCTCTTCATCCTGATCATCAAACCTCGGACGCTTCTCGATCGCGTGCGAGATTGCTCCGTCAATCACGACGATCGCCGTCTCCCCGACCGTGTCCACGCTGTCCATGAACACCTGCACCATCATCCCCCGCCGCGCCACCATCTCATCAAAGAACCGCTGCGCCTGATCCAGCTCCCCGCCTTCAAGATCAAACACCCGCGTCCCGAACGACCCCGCAGACACGACAGGCTTGATCACAATCTTTCCCCATCCTCTCGACCCCGCGACATCCCCGATCGATGCCCGCTCCTCGCGCTCAAAGAACCCCGTAGGCACAATGTCCACCCCCTTCTGCTCAAGCTCCAACAGATACCGCTTATCCAGATTCCACTTCAGAGTTGCCGCGTCATTCAGCAATCTCGTCTGCCCATCCACCCGATCAATCCATTCACTAAACGCATCCACAGCGTGCGCATAGTTCCAAGTCGCGCGAACCACCGCAACATCCAGCGCCCCCCAGTCCACATCCGGATCATCCCACGCGACTACAACCGCCTCGTGACCCGCCGCCTCGATCACCTCGACCAAAGGCTTCTCATCAATATCGGGCTCAGGAAGCTCCAAACAACTCACATACCCAATCCGCAGCCGTTCGCTTGTCATCGCATGCCTCCAATCAGCAGTTTCCTACGAACACACACTAGCCAATCCACCATCCCAAAAACCCACCCCACTCACCCGAGACCCCCTATAATTCCGAATCATGTCCACGATCTACAAACCATTACCCGAGCACCCCCACCTTGAAGCCACCGATCCGGGACTCCTCGCCGCGATCGCTTCAGGACAAGCC
>JAEPQP010000023.1 GCA_017640485.1 Phycisphaerales bacterium
GGAACCCAGCCGTGCACGAGATTGGGGAATCGGTAGCGGAGCAGGTGCGCATCGTCGATGCAAGGCAGCGCGAGCCGGTAGTTCTCGAGATGGTTGATCTGGTTCCACTTGTCGATCGATCCATCGGACAATCCGAACGGATGATCGACATAGTACTGGATCGCGCGCATAACCGAGCCCTGCTCGAGCAGCTCGGGGGGCATCCCGCTCAGGGAGTCGTCTGTGTTCATAAAGAACATCGTGCCCTCAGTGGGCATGCTGTCCGGAGCGAGGTTGCGGAGCTTCGCGGTGTACCCCTTCGCGTTGAACGCTTCGCAGAGTTCCTCCGACATCGCGTTGAGCAGATCAAACTGCGATTGATAGAGGTTGTGGATCCAGATGGTGTCGTGATCAGATTCGTGCATACCGATTTATCGGATAAACACGCTAGAGCACTGCATAACCGCTTCTGGATCAACAGGATCGACTCAGACCGCGACCTCACCCTTGATATGCGGATGCGGGTCGTAGTTGAGCAGCTCGAAGTCGTCGTAGGTGAACGCGAAGATGTCCTGTACATCGTGGTTCAGCACCATCTTGGGCAGCGGGCGAGGCTCACGATCGAGTTGCTCCTCGACCTGGGACAGATGATTCAGGTAGATGTGCGCATCGCCGAGCGTGTGGACAAACTTCCCCGCTCGTAATCCGCACACCTGAGCCACCATTTTCGTCAGCAGCGCGTAGGACGCGATGTTGAACGGGACGCCGAGGAACAGATCCGCCGAGCGTTGATACAACTGGCACGATAACCAATCCGGGCCTTTGTCCTTCGAACGCGCCACATGGAACTGGAACAAGCAGTGGCAGGGGGGCAGCGCCATTTCCTCGACCTGACCCGGATTCCACGCCGTGACGATGTGTCTGCGCGAGAAGGGTTTGGTCTTGATGCTGTGGATCAGCTGCTGGATCTGATCGAGCGTCGAACCATCGGGACACGCCCAGGATCTCCACTGTGCGCCATACACAGGTCCCAACTCGCCCGTGTCCGGATCCGCCCATTCGTCCCAGATGCGGACATTGTGCTCTTTGAGCCACGCGATGTTGGTATCGCCCCGAAGGAACCAGAGCAGTTCATGGATGATGGATCGCAGATGGACTTTCTTGGTTGTGACGAGGGGGAATCCCGCTTTCTGACCGGTCCGGATCTCGTGCTCGACCGCGCCGGGAGCGTGCGAATCCAAGTAGTAATGCGACTGGTGTCCGAAGATTGAGAGCGTCCCGACCCCTGTCCGATCATCGCACGGGGTCCCTTCTTTGAGCACTTTTTTAAGGATATCGCAATACTGAATCATGATGATTCAACGATACAGCAGATCGTTTCCGAAGTGCAAAAAACCGTTCAAATCCGCCACAGATTATTGAGTGATGTCGTACACGCGTGCGAGGTCTTGGTAAAAGCCCGGATAGGTCTTTGCGACACATTTCGGGTCATCGATCACAATGCCCGGCAGCCGTAATGCAAGCAGTGACAGGGACATAGCCATCCGGTGGTCATCGTATGTATGCATCACAATCGGATTGCTTGAATCAAAGCCCGCCCATAATCGTGGGGGGGTGATCGAGAGTGCGTCGTCGTCCCCTCCAAGATTGTCCGTGACTTCCACCCCGATCTTCGCGAGTTCGACCTTCAAAGCTTCGATCCGGTCGCATTCTTTGACGCGCAGTGTCCGCACGCCTCGGATGATCGTCGTCCCACCAGCGAAGCACGCCGCGATCGCCAACGACATCACCGCATCGGGCATATCACGCATATCGCACATAATCGGGCTCAGCGTCTCGCGTCCTCGGCACGCAAGCGTCCCCTCCCCGCTGACCAGCGTGCAGCCCATCTGCTCGAGCAGCAACGGGAATCGTGCGTCCCCCTGATTCGCGTGCTCCAGATCCAGACCCTGCACGCGGACCAATGAATCTGGAAGCAGCGCCCCAGCCGTCCACCAGTAAGTCGCGCCCGACGCGTCGGGTTCGATCTCGAGATTCACCCGCTTGGACGGAGGCGAGATCCGGACCGTTGACAGATCCCCCGAATGCTGGACACGCACCCCGATCGAATCCAATAGCTCGATCGTCATCCGCACATAACTCTCGGAAGTAATCCCGTTGGGCTGCGAGATCGTGAGCCCGTTGGGAAGACTCGGCGCGACGAGCATCAACGCCGACACAAACTGGCTCGACTGCGTGGGCTGGATCTCGATCCGCGTCGGCATTTGCGTCAGATCCTTCGGAGGCGTGATCCGGATCGGAGGACAGCCGTCGCTTTTGAGATACTCAACCTCAGCGCCTAACTGAGTCAGCAAGTCCCCCAACTCGCGGATCGGACGCTCCTGCATCCGCGCGTTGCCCGTGATCGTGATCGGATGGTCCGCGAGCAGCGCTGCCGCGGACAGGAACCGGGTCGCGGTCCCCGCGTTGTTGAGATCAATCACCGGATCATTGGGATCCACCCGCAGCACCCCGCCCGTCCCTGTGATGGTCAGTTTTGATCCTTCGAGTTTGACGGTCGCGCCGAGGTTCTGGATCGCTCCGAGCATGCGCTGCGCGTCGTCCGCCTCGACAAGCGGATGCTCGATCACGGATTCACCGCACGACAACGCCGCGAGCAGGAGTGCTCTGTTGGTCAGACTCTTCGACCCGGGCGGACGGATCGTCACATCCAGCGGCGGCTTGCCTGCAGTCCGCGACCACTCCGGGAGCGCCAACCGATCAGGCAGCGAATCCAGATCAAGATTGGGAGGCAGCTGGGTCATGTACGCTCAGTCTATCGATTCAATGATCTTTCCGGAACACCGCGACGATGTCCTCGACCGGGATCACGAACAGCCGGTTGTCCCCTTCAAAGTCCACCGGGATCGCGTGCTTGGGATTGAACAAGATCCGGTCGTAGTTGACGATCGGGTAATCCGGATCGTTGTCCACCTGCGTCGAGATCGCGACCACCCGCCCGGTGATCGTGGGGATCTCGATCTTGTCGGGGAGATGGATCCCCTTCGAGGTTTGTTTTTTATCCTCATCCTTCCGGATCAGGACCCGTGCGCCGATCGGCTCGACGGTTTCGATTTGAGAGCTGGATGCTTTGCTTGAGGCCATAGGGGATTCTAGGTTCGATTTTCATCAAGAGTCTTCAAATGCAATGAGCTGCATTCAAGCTTGAGACTACCTTGGTTTGTGAAATCCATGGTAAGCTGCCAGCGATTCTGTTCCGTTTTGGTGTAGATTATTTCCCAAGTCATTGGTTTGGATTCAGTCCCAAGATTGATCTGCATACCGGAAACCCATTCGCAGATCATACTTGAGGTTTCTTGTATTCCGGGTAATTCAATCGTGAGCAATATGCCTGAACATTCAGGAATCCAGCAGAATCCAGAGAGTATGACATCAGATGAAGGCCACGACTCCGTCAAGGATTGATTCGATTGACTGGTAAGGCGCAAAGAGGATTCAGGTACAGACATTACTTGAGCCCCTTGAGCGTCATCTGAATATCCAGCACCTCTCCATCCCGCTCCACCGTCAACTCCACCACATCCCCCGGCTCATGCTCAACAAGCACCGGTGACCACGATTCGACCGAGGTGATCTCCTCGCCGTCCCAGTGGGTGATCCGGTCCCCGCTCTGGAGACCCGCGTCGCTCGCTGAGGTGTTGTTGAACACCCGCTGGACAAACAACCCGCCGTCCGCGGCATCGACCGGGATGATCCCGATCCGCACGCGGGGTTGCTGGTTGTCATCCTTCCGAGCATCCTCAACCCGGCGCTCGCGCTCATGAATAAAATCATCGTGCGTCGTCGCGGCATCGAACGCGATCTCGCTGACCACACTGCTGATCCGCAGCGCCCCCTCAAGATCCACCCGATCGAGCGTATCGTTCGGGGTGTGGTAATCGTCGTGCAATCCAGTGAAGAAGAAGACATTGGGGACCTTCTTCGCTTCAAAGTTCGCGTGGTCCGAGCGTCCGGGACCGACCGAGGTGTCCTGGTCGTAGATCATCCCCGACTCATCGAGCTCGCGCAGCACGAGCGATCGGAGTTCGTCGCTCGAATCCAGACCACCAACCTCAAGCGGATCCGCTTCCAAGCGGCCGATCATGTCCATGTTGAGCATGATCTCATGATTGTCAATATCAACGATCGGATGATCGACATAGTACCGAGACCCGTTGAGTCCGGATTCCTCAGCAGTAAACAACAGAAACAACACCGAGCGGGCTTGATCGGTCTGGCTCAGCAGCGCGTAGCGCTGCGACAGTTGCTGCGCAGCAAGGACCACGCCCGCGGTGCCCGAC
Source organism: Phycisphaerales bacterium (assembly GCA_017640485.1). Lineage (GTDB taxonomy): Bacteria > Planctomycetota > Phycisphaerae > Phycisphaerales > UBA1924 > UBA1924. The sequence goes on from JAEPQP010000023.1 coordinate 4,320, forward strand.
GCGTTGTCATCAGCGCCCGGATGGATGATGTCCTTGGCGCGTGCACGCGAACCAAAGTGCCCGTACCCGACATGGTCATAGTGCGCACCGATGACGATGTACTCATCCGCGAGATCACCCTGGCCGGGAAGCACCGCGCCGATGTTGTCGGTGTAGGTTTTGGTCTTGCTGATCTGCACATCAACCGACACGCGTGCGCCCTTGATCTCTTCGACCACACCCGAACGATTCGCTCTGGAGATCAAGCCATCAAGGGTCTGCCCGCTCCTCCCAGACGCGATGATCCGCTCCGCTGTCTGCGGCGAGATCGAGAGCACCGGGATATCAAACTTGGGTCCGCCGTTCTTGAGCCCCATCGAAGGCGGCGGGGAGGTTGATCCGATCGAGTCCATCATCCCCGCCGTGTCATCATCCGCGCTTTCTGGAGAAACGATCAGCACCGCTCCGGCGCCGCGCCGTTCCAGGGCGCTGATCTTGTAGGTTAATCGCGAGTGGTGCGACCAGTCTTCTGCATCCCAGAGAGAACTCCCCGACGCATCCATCGGCTCATACTTGAGACACAGCGCGATCTTGCCGTCGAGCTTGGTGCTAGATTCAAAGCCCATGTACCCATTGGGACCCGACACGATCGCGTACCCAGTGAAGACCACATCGCCGCTGACGGATTCCGATCCGGAATACGCGAGGGGCTGAAAGTCTTCACCCGCGACCAGCGGTTGGTTCCCGATCGACATCTCCTGGACCTCTGCAGCGAGCGCTGTCCCGATCGGCATGGATTGGAAGTAGGATTTCGAACCGGTCTCGATCAGCTCTCCATCCTCCGATGGTGTTGTATGAGCAAACGGCGCAACCAGCCCGAGGGATTCGAACTCATCACGGACATACTCCGCGGCTTCCACAATCCCACGCGTCCCCGGAGCACGCCCCTCGCGTTCAGGGTCCGCAAGATAGGTGATGATCCGCTTGTACTCTGCGAGCAGCACCTCATCGACTGGAGGGAGTTCTTTTTCACGCGCGAGCCGTTCGAGGTTCGCGCGATTGCGCTCGAGCCGCGCCTCCGCCCGCCGCTTCCGCATCTCGCGAGCGGTCTCCGGAGTCGCAGAAGCATGGACGCGGATTTCTTCGTGCCGGTTCGCTGTCGAATAGCGAGCCGATGCCAGCGAGACTCCGCTGAACACCGCGACCACAGCAACCAAATAATTAACCAGTTGAACTCCGAGCTTGGTTCGATTCATACCAGACTGTACCACAGTCCGGATTACCGAGTTCCAGTTTCCGTACGGATATTGCCCATGATTCGATCCGAGAGGTGCTCTGCGAGCCGATCACTGAGCCCGCCCATTGTGGGGGCATGCTCGCCGAGCAACTGACGGATCGACACCACCGGTCTCCCCGCTAAGCCGCAGGGAACAAGGAGTGAATAGTGCTCCATGTTGGGATCGAGGTTGATCGCGAGCCCATGCAGCGTGATCCACTTGCGGACACGCACCCCGATCGCGCACACCTTCGCGGGTTGATCGAATCGCATCCCTAGATCCGGGTTGTCCTCCGGATCGATCCACACCCCGGTCGCGTCGGGATCAACCGATCCTGCTATCCCAAAGTCCCGGAGTGTGTCGATCACCGAAGCTTCGAGCAGACGGATGTAGTCGTGGATCCGGAGCTTCGCCGCGTTGAGATCAAGGATGGGATAGCACACCAACTGACCCGGGCCGTGGTAGGTCACATCCCCGCCGCGATCGGTCTGGTGGAGCGTGACCCCATGCTGAGCGAGCAGTGATTCAGACGCGATCACATGCGACGCCGCATCGGGTCGCTTGGTCACCGTGATGACCGGAGGGTGCTCGACCATCAGGATACGTCCCAGTTCCGGAGCGCCGGAGGTCCGCGATTCGAGCACCTGCTCGTGATGGGTCGTCTGGATGCGGTACGCCTCCTCGTATGGGACCATTCCCAGGTCGATTCGCGTTGGTTTGGACGGCTCAATCACAGACGATCATACGCACGCGACCTAGACTACCGGCATGCCCAAAATCCACCCAACCGCGATTGTTGATGACCAAGCAAAGCTCGCAGACGATGTCGAGATCGGCCCGTACTGCGTCATTACCGGAGAGGTCACGCTCGGAGCGGGATGTATGCTCCTCTCAACAGTCCATCTCAACGGCCCGCTCACTGTCGGAGAGCGCTGTACCTTCTACCCCGGATCCTGCATCGGTTTCGGAGCCCAAGACGCGAAGGTGAAGCCGGGAGACATCACCGCAGGCGTCGTCATCGGAGACGACTGCATCTTCCGCGAGCACGCGAATGTCCACGCGGCGTCCAATGACCACACTCCGACCAAAATCGGTGACCGGACATTCTTCATGGCCAACGCCCACGCGGGTCACGACTCGCAGGTCGGCGATGATGTCGTCCTCGTCGTCAACTCCGGACTGGGCGGATTCGCAGAAGTCCAGGACCGGGCGATCCTCTCTGGAGGAACCATGGTCCACCAGTTCGGTCGCGTCGGTCGTCAAGCGATGACTTCAGGGATGACCGCACTCACCAACGACCTCCCGCCGTATTTCATGGCGGTCGAACGCAATACCGTGGTGGGACTCAACCTTGTCGGCATGCGCCGCTCCGGGATGAGTCGCGACGAAATTGCTGCTGTGCGTTCCGCGTTCTCAGATGTCTTCCGCAAGCACCCCCCGATGAACGAGATGCGTGAGATGCTCGAAGAACGTGCCAAAGACTCGAGAGCGGTGGGGGAGATCCTCGAGTTCATCATCAAGTCGAAACGCCCGATCTGCCCAGTGGGTGGCCGCAAGATCACCAAGTCTGCAGAAAACCATCTGCGCCCAGAAAGCACGACCTAAACCAGACATGAGTCTCTTCCCGTACCAGTCACCCGACGGATCTACACCGGATACCCACGCAAGTTCCAGCGGCGCTCTGTGTGTGCTCGCGTCGGGATCACGCGGCAACTGCTCCGTGCTCGCGATCCCCGCAACCGATGACTCTCCACGCAGGATCTTTTTGATCGACGCAGGACTCAGCCCGCGCCGAACCGCGGCGCTGCTCGCTCAGCGCGGGATTCGTCCCGATGAGGTCGACGCGATCATCTACACCCACCTCGATACCGACCACTGCTACGCCGGATGGGCGCGAGCGATCCGTCCCGGATACTTCGGTGCCAAACTCCTTATCCATAAAAGCCACATGGGACGCGCCGAGCGGATGGGGATGCTCATCGCACGATCCGAGCCGTTTGATGATCAACTGGAACTTGCGCCCAATGTTAATGTGTATACCGAGATGCTCTCGCACGATTCGCTCGGAGTCGCGTGCTTCCGGTTCGTCATCGATCGACCCAATGCGCAGCAAGCACACCTCGGATACGCAACGGACTGCGGCCGGGTCACGCCGGGGCTCATCGGACACATGCGAGAAGTCGATACACTCGCGATCGAATCCAACTACTGCCCAGATCTTCAGATGCGATCCCCGAGACCACCCTCACTCAAACGACGCATCATGGGTGGGTCCGGACACCTGAGCAACCAACTCAGCGCCGGAGCGGTTGCCAAGATGTCGCCTCGTGAACACCTTGTCCTGCTCCACCTCTCACAGCAGTGCAACACTCCAGAACTCGCGGCTAGTGAGCACAACCACTCAGGGATCACGCGCACCATCTCGCTCCAGAACGAACCCACCCCCTGGATCCCGATCACGCCTCGTTCAAGCGACACGCCCGAGATCAAGTTCCCCCGCGTCAAGCAACGCCAAGCCTCGCTCTTTGGTGACTGGTGATGCACAGCGTCCAGCAACAATCACTGCCCGATGTAGAATCTCCGAAACACAGCAAGCGGAGCGTCAACTCCAAACTGGTCTACAAGCTCAAACGCTTCGTCCGCTACATCGGGCTGCATAAAAAAGTGATTACCCTCCCCGACGGAGTCCGCTACAGAGAACGCAACGGGATCTCCATCCGCAGAGCACTCAGCGAACACGGCCCCGGAGTGAAGGAGTACGATGTCCGCTTCCCATGGATTACTCCTGAACGGCGCCGAGGGATGCGCATCCGCTACACCGCATCCCGCATCTACGGCGATGTCGGTCACGACCCAAGAACCATCCTCTACAGCCAGATCCTCGATCTGATCACGCCGGGGCTCCGCACCTTAGAGATCGGGTGCTCCACCGGATCGGGATCCGCGATCCTCGCGCACGCCGTGGGACCGTCGGGTGGGGTCGTCGCGATCGATCGGGACGGAGAAGCGATCCGCTTTGCGCGTCAGCGTCATCGCAGCGAGCATTGCGGATTCGAGCTCGGATGGATCGACACCCTCGAAGGCGAACCCGACGGGTCCTTCAGCGTCGTGCTCGGCGTCGATCTCTTCCGCTCGCTGGATGCACGGCCCGAACGGGCGCGGGTGATCTTCGAAGTCGGACGCGTCGTCCAAGACGGCGGACTGCTGGTTCTAATCGCCCCAAGCCGAGAAGCACTCACCCCGCTCAGCGAGGGCGCTCTGGGACTCGGATTCACGCTCCTGAGAGAACTCGTCCGTGATCCGAGAAGCGGCTGGGCAGGGAGCATCTGGAAACGCCCCCGATCCGAGAAACCAAGGATCGTCCGAGATTACGAACCCCCGAGCTCTTTCCAGTGAGAAGCGATCGTTTTTTGGACGAGGAACGAAGCTTCCCCGCCTATCGTTGAATCTATGACCGAACCGACCAATCCATCGTCAAACGAACACGCCGCTACGGGAGCGGGAACCACCGCATCCGACGCGCAAGGCATCCTGAATGTCGATCAAGCACGCGAGTTCGCGCAGCGCATCGCGACCTCCCTGCTCGGCGATCGCTGCGAGCATGTCAATATCCTTGATGTCACCAAGACCTCACCCGTGACCGGGTTTATCGTGATCGGATCGGGGACCTCCGCTCGTCAGATGCGCTCGGCGCTCGAGAATCTGGACGAGGTCGCGAAGGAGTTCGACACGTCCGCGTACCACATCTCCAGCGACAATGACGCGCTCTGGCTGCTCGCAGACTTCGTCGATGTGGTGGTCCATGTCTTTGAGCCCAACGCCCGCGCTCACTACGACCTCGAATCGATGTGGCCCCTCGCTCCACGCGTCGAGGTCCCCGAGTTCGAGCGACCAGCGGAATAAGCACACACAGGCTGAAATAGACTGAGACAGTCTGAATAAAGAGCATCCGGAGAGGCGCATGGACAATCAATCCCCACAACGCGTCCGTGTCAACCTCGCCGAGCGTGGGTACGACATCCTCATCGGATCCGGCGCCCTCGCTCAGATCACAGAACAACTCGTCAGCATGCACCAGAGTGGTGCCCGTCGAGCATTCGTCGTCGTTGATACCGGCGTCCCTCAACGCTTCGTCGATCACCTGCTCAGCTCGATCGACTCAGCAGGACTCGAACCAACGACCGCGTCGATTACTCCATCTGAACCCATCAAATCCATCGGAACCTACCAAGCACTGCTCGAACAAATCGCATCGACCGGTCATTCCAGAGTGGACCCCGTCATCGCGCTCGGAGGTGGGATCGTGGGAGATCTCGCGGGATTTGTCGCCGCGAGTTATCGCCGAGGTGTCCCGGTCATCCAATGCCCAACGACCCTCCTCTCGATGGTTGATGCGTCGGTGGGTGGGAAAACCGGGTTCAATCTCAGCATCAGCCTATCCGATGGATCGTCCAAACTCCTCAAGAACCTCATCGGCGCGTTCTGGCAACCCAGACTCGTCATCGCGGACATCGATGTGCTCGATTCCCTCGAACCCCGCCATCGCCGGTCCGGACTCGCCGAGTGCATCAAGCACGGCTGCATCTCATCGGGGGTTGGTCACGACGGACTCCTTGATTGGATGATCGATCACCTCGACCAGATCACACGCTTCGAGCCACAGATCATCACCGAACTGGTCAAGCGGAATGTGGAACTCAAAGCGTCCGTCGTCGCGCTCGACGAACGCGAGGACACCAGCAAGCAGGGGGGGCGCATGCTCCTCAACTTCGGGCACACCTTTGGACACGCGATCGAGACCATCCCGCACCTGACCCCCGACCCTTCCGATCCCACCCTTTCCCCGCTCCACCACGGCGAAGCGATCGCGCTAGGAATGGTCGCCGCGTGCCGAGCCGCTCAGAGCGAGCATGATCTGGACCCAAGCGTCGGAGACGAACTCGTCCAGGTGCTCGAGCGCATCGGTCTCCCAACCCAAATCGCTGATCTGATCAGCGATTCCGAGCTCATCGAACGCATGCTCCACGACAAGAAATCAACCGCAGGCACACTTCGGGTGATATACCCTATCGAGCGAGGCGTGTGCAAAGTGATTGATAACGCTTCATCAGATTCAGTCAGATCGGGATTTTCATCGATCCGACGGGCGTTTTGAGCGATCGAGAAACAAGGTCTGCGTGAATCTGCCCAGTCCTGACCAAACCGCTGCCACAGGTTCATGAACTGGAGAATTATCGGGTGTGAATCCGATACATATTTCATCGGGCTCGTTCACCGATGAAAGGCCAGAGAACCGGTGAGAACCATCGTCATCATCAACCAGAAGGGCGGGTGCGGCAAGACCACCAGCTCGATCAACCTCGCTGCAGGATTCGCCGCGCGAGGGTGTCGCACACTCCTCGTGGACATGGACCCCCAGTCCCACTGTGCCGCTGGTTTGGGAGTCCCCGAAGAAAAACTCGATCTCACCGTCTACGACGCGCTCCGCGCCGACCCGGGCGCCCCGATCAACCGCGACCGCTTGGTCTGGCATGTCTCCAAGAACCTCGACCTGATCCCGAGCCACATGATGCTCGCCGGACTCGAGTCCTCCCGAGGCGGACTCGAAGGCCAACCCGACAAAGAACTCCGATTGCGATCGGTCATCGACCGCGTCTCCCGCGAGAGCAGCAGCGCCGATGAATCCGGACGCGTCCCACGCAGATACGATGTCTGTCTGATCGATTGCTCGCCCTCGATCGGCTTGCTCTCCTACAACGCGATCGCCGCGGGTCGAGAGGTCATCATCCCCGTCGAGACCAGTTTCTTCTCGCTCAAGGGCGCCGCGAAACAAGTCCAGACGGTCCGTTCGATCGCCCGCCGTGTCGGGATCCGGTTGAACCCCCGCGTCCTCGCGACGATGCACGACCCGGCCCAGCCCCTCGCACGCGATCTGCTCGACGATCTCCGCGACCGCTTCGGAACCGGGCTCATCCCCCTCGCGATCCGCTACGACCAAACCCTCAAAGAAGCTGCGAGCTACGGCCAACCGATCGAGAAGTACCGCCCCGATTCCATCGGTGCCGAGGACTACCGCTCACTCTGCGAATGGCTCATCGAGCACGCAACCATCGAACGACCCGAGCCCGAACTCTTCACCGAGAACCCAGCCGATCAACAACTCGAAGCCAAACCAGCTCCGCAAGATCACGCACCACAACCGACAACCCTCCCGAATACACCAAGCAAGCCAAGCCCGTTGATCGCACAGTCCGTTGAGTGTGACAGTACGACAACACCATCGCTCACCCGCGCTCAGGAAATGGCGATCCGATCCCGCAATCGCAGCACCGACTCCGACACACTGGTCGCCCAAGCACCCGCCGAGCCTCTCAAGCGTTCAATGATGCCGCACCGTCCGGTCGCGATCGAGGTCGTTGATGACCGCGTGGTGCAACCAATCCCCGAACCTTCTCAACAGGTCAAGCACCTGCTCGGCGTTCGAGCCGTGACCGGAGGTGTCCTGTTCGTTCAAGCCGCATCGATCGGAACGCGCGTCCAGATCGCCGGGAGCTTCAATGCTTGGAACCCCGCCGCGTCCGATCTCAAACTCAACGAGGAGCTCGGCATCTTCGAACTCTTCTGCAAACTCCCCGAAGGAACCTACGAGTACAAGATCGTCGTCGACGGCCAATGGATGCTCGATCCGCACAACCCGACAAGCATCAAGAACGGCATCGGATCACAGAACAACATCGTGCGGGTTCGTGACAAGTAAACGCACGCAATCGCTCCCGTCCAGGATGGATCGGGCAAGAGTGGAGACTCAAGCATGGATCACAACGATCACAACACCAACGACCCAACCGGTCCAGGCGGATTCATGAAACTCGCCGGGATCGAAGACGGCGAATACGACGCGCTCGCCGACCTCTTCCTCGGCGACAGCGAACTCGCGCCCGAGCCATATTCTCAGACCGGAACCGACGCGGTCCAGACATCGCCAACCCGATTCCGATCCGATGACTCAACCATCGATCAGTCAATGGACCACCACAGCGGGCATCCGATCGAAGATACCCTGAATCAAAACAAAGCCGCGACGCCGCGTCCTGTAGAGGTCATGCCGCGATTGACAGGCGCCTCCTTCCCATCAACCAACCGCGTCCCAAGCATCGAAGCGGTCCTGCTCGGACACCTCCCGGTCCGCGCCTCGCTCTGGGTCCGTCAGTACGCGTGCTCGACCGCTCGTCGTCGCGATGAGATCATCGCGCTGGTCCGCGCCGCATCCGGATCGACATCCGTTGATCTCATCTCAGGCACGCAGGTCATCGAATCCAACGAGTGTACCTCGCTCCACGAAGCGCTCGAGCGGGTGAACTCCATCGCGGATCGCGTGATCCTCCGCGTCGATGAAACGACCGAACCCGAACTCCTTGATCGCGCCGAGATCGACGAGATCACGATTCTGACTGGAGCGGACGAAGCCGCGATCGTCGCGTCGTATCGACTCATCAAAACCCTCACCAGCGTATGGGATACTGGAGAACTCATCTCGACCCCGCACCTGCGCCTCGCGGTCATGGGCGCAACCGGTCAGCAGGTCGCCGATGCGAGCACCAAACTCTCGCGTGCCGTCGACGCGTTCCTTGATCGCCCGATCGAGATCATCGACGCCGCTGGACGGATTGATGCGACCGCGACGACCAACATCTTCCGCGATACACGCACGCACCAAGCAACCACCATCCTCAACGATCTCATCGAGATCGGTGGCGGGGAAATCATCGAGCGTGAGTCGATCGGGCTCATCACTCCCGACGATGCCGCGGAAATGCTGGACGAATCCGAGCGTCTCGAAGAGGTCGCGACCTTCGTCGAGATCCCATCGAGCCAAATACCTGTCCAAGCACCGGTCCAAGAAACCCCAGCACCACAAGACGACAGCCTCTGTTCGCTGATCCAAGGATTGACCAAGCTCGAAACACGATGCCCGTTCGCGCTCGATGTCGAGCTGTGCGTCGATCAAAGGGGTGACCTCCATCTCGTCGCCGGGGATGATCACGCGCGACCGATGACCCGACTCGAGACCGTGCGTGCGTGGGTCCGCGACCACCTCCTGCTCATCCTCCGCGCCGAGCCAAAAGTCGCGCACCCGAACTCCAATGATCGGAGCGACGACATCGCCCTCCACCTGATCACCGATTCGCCGCAGTCGCTGCGTGGACTCATCGATACCGAGGTCCGCATGTACGCGCTCGCGCAGGTCAAGGTCGGGAGCAAGTCCGCCCGCGTCGCGACCCCGATCAACTGATCACACCCACAAACATACACCCATGAAAAAAGCCCCGAGCATGCACTCGGGGCTTTCAATAGGTCTATAGCTCAGGATCGGCTTACGCTGTCTTCTCTTTCGAAACCCGCAGTTCTTCGAGCGAGCGTGGGCTCTCGACATGAGCCGCATCGATCACATACTGCGCTCCCTCGTTGTCCATATCGGGGAGGTGGTACATGAGATCAAGCATCACATCTTCCATCACCGCACGCAGAGCGCGAGCACCGGTTGATCGCTTCGCGGCCTTCTCCGCAAGCGCCAAGAGCGCATCCTCTGTAAAGGTCAACTCCGCACCCTCAAGCTTGAACAGGTACTGGAACTGCTTGACCAGCGCGTTCTTGGGTTCGGTCAGGATCTGCACCAACGCCTCATTCGACAACGGCATCAACGGCGTGATCACCGGGAGACGACCGACAAGCTCGGGGATCACCCCGTACTCAACGACATCGACATTGGAGATCTGTGATTGCAGCCACTCGGTCTCGAGCGTCTCGTTCGCGAAATGCTGACGGCCCTTCGTATCATCCGGCCCGGTCGCATCCGCGCCGAACCCGATCCGGGTCTTGCCCAGACGACGACGCACGATGTCCGTCAAACCGACAAACGATCCGCCGCAGATGAAGAGGATGTTGGTGGTATCAAACTGGATGTACTGCTGCTCTGGATGCTTGCGTCCGCCCTGAGGTGGCACATTGGAAACGGTCCCCTCGAGCATCTTCAGGAGTGACTGCTGCACGCCCTCGCCCGAAACATCGCGAGTGATCGAGACATTCCCAGAGGTCTTTCCGACCTTATCGATCTCGTCGATGTAGATAATCCCGCGCTGCGCCGCTTCAACATCAAAGTCCGCGGCTTGCAACAGCTTCAACAACAGGTTCTCGACATCCTCGCCCACATACCCCGCTTCGGTCAGCGTCGTCGCATCGCCGATCGCAAACGGCACCTTGAGCATGCGTGCCATGGTCTTAGCAAGCAGCGTCTTCCCTGAACCGGTCGGACCGATCAGGAGGATGTTGGACTTGTCGAGCTCGATGTTGTCCGCGTGCTCACTCTCGTGATGCATCAACCGCTTGTAGTGATTGTGCACCGCAACCCCGAGCGAACGCTTCGCGATCTGCTGACCGATCACATACTGATCCATAAACTCCACGATCTCGCGAGGTGAAGGGATCTCAGACAGTTGAGCAGAGATCGACGACACACGCCGGCGCTCCTGCTTGAAGATATTCTGGCAAAGCTCGACACAGTTGTGACAGACATACACCTCACCCGGCCCCTCGACCATCGGACCGACCTCGCGTGAGGTCTTGCCGCAGAAGGAGCAGGTGGTGACCTTGCGACCACGGAACCCGCCGTTGCCGCCGTCATCGCCTCCGGATCCGCCTGCACCGCCGCCGCTCCCGCCGGACGGGCCGTCGCTTGAACCGGAGCCCGAGCCCCCCGCGCCGTCTGATCCGACGGCATTGACTGGTTGAGCGAGTGGGTTCTGAGGATGGGTTGGCACTGGTTCGCTGTGTGTCATATTGATCTCTCTGATGGTTGCCTGCAAAACAGCCGCAGGTACCACTGGTATCGGGCAAATCAGGGTCACGCCTCAACCCGATTCGCGGGGCTTTTGGGATCATAGGGCGCGGATCCTGCGCACAGATTCCATCGACCGAAAACCCTCGCCCGCATACGCAATCAGTGCCATCACCTAACCCCCGCTCTCCGATAAGCTTGCGGGAAATTACCGAATCAGATTCCGTGCAATCAGCCCGCAAAGCACCGAGATGGTCACTTACGGGTTATCCAGATCGATCTCGTCCAATATGGAACGGTCCTTTGAGGATGTGATATTGGGATCATCCGCTGACTTCTTCGATTCGATGCTGTCCTGGACCGACTTGAGGATCGAGCTCCGCGCCCGTGCGAACTCTTCATCATCGATCTCGCCGTTCTTATGCATCTGGTGCAGGTGATCCAGCAACCCCGACGACCCGACCGAGACCGAGTCATCGCTCGCGAGCATCCGCCGTCGGACATTAAAAATCACCGTGCCCCCAACGACCGCGATCACGATCAGCACCATGATCCACACAAACATCGACGACATCGACCCGGATTGTCCCAGCGTGACAAACAACATCAGTCCAGTATACGCGATTTCATACAATCAAGATCCAGACCATCCACACCCTCAGTACGAGCGCGTCACGATCTCATCCCGCAGCGGCACCAGCAGGTTCGGGACCGCGTACTGATCCACCAGCCGCTGACCACGCTCGATCAGTTCGTCAAGCTGACCGGTCAGGTCCGTCAGATCCGTCACCGGATCGTACTTCCGGAGGGTCAGGTACACCGAGATTGGTTCACTCCCGGCGGGTGTCCCCTTCGCGTTCGTCCGCGTCTTGATCTCAAAGTGCGCTTCGAGCCCGTCCTCGTTGAGCAGGTTCATTCCGAGCATCGGTTGGCAATCACTGATCTTGACATCCTCGTTCTCGAGCAGCGCCGCCATAGGAGATCCACTCAGCAGCGCGCTCGCCGCGATCTCATCATGATTCTCTTTCGCCGCAAGATCAAACCCATACAGCAACTCGATGTACTCCAGATCCAACGGAGAGATCGAAAGGTAATACGGCGACACCTCCGCCGCGAGTCGATGCACCGAGTACATGTCCTCTTCATTCGACGGATTCACCACCCCCGTCCGCACCGAAGCCGCACGGATCGCCATCCACCGATGCGGGGTCGCGTTGGCCGCAGACTCCAGCGCCAGTTCATCCTTGTAGCGACGGAACGCGTTCATCGCCGGGAACGATCGACGCGCGCGTTCAAACAAATCCAGCACCGGCTCGCGATTCGTCGGGAGCTCCATACGGACATTCATTTTCGCATTGATGTAAAAATCAGAGCAGAGAGCGCGGTACGAACTGTGCATCTACAAGCCTCCTTGCCATCGATCATGGGTCATGATCAAAGAGTGGGGGGCAGACCGTCCTGATCAGCGCGTGCCACTCATACGGACTGTAGCACATCCGGGGAATTCATGCGTCCGAATGGGCAGAATCGCGAGCTGGTCGGCGCACAATGGGGACAAGCTGTCGATAAGTCAGCGACCGCCAGAGCCACTCAAATGGACCCATTGAGAATACGCGTAACCACAGCAATGAGAAGACGATATTGATCGTCCACACACTCCCGACGACGAGCCACAACTGGGGGAACTCGATACTCGCAAACTTCCCGAAGCCATACCCATAAAAGAAGGTCGTGCACAGGAGTGTGTGCATGAAATAGTTCGTCAGCGCCATCCGACCCACGGCCGCGAGTGGCACCGTCACGATCTTTGCCCAGTCCAGTTTCGCGAGCAGCAGCACCAACGCCGCGTATCCCAGCGCCTGCATCACCCCGACGGGCTGCGCCAGCGCCTGCCACATGAACCCAGGCATCAACGGGAACGCGTGCTCAACAAACGAGTACATCAGCACCGTTGTCGGGACACCAACCGCGAGCAGCACCAGTGCGCTGATCGCATAGAACCCGACCGAACGCTCGCCCGTCAGGATCTTCATCCGTGTGAGCCCCATCCCCATCGTCATCAGCCCCCACAACGCGGGCATGAAGAAGATCGTAAAGATCAACTGGAACAACAGCGTCGTAAAGAACCGTGTCCGGAACGCATCCCAGTAACTCCCGAGATATCCCTGGATCTCGATCTCCGGATTCGCAGAGAGCTGCTCCTGAGTCGCGTTCCCGTTCTCAAGTGACCAGTACCCGAGATAGGAAAACGCGACCATCAAGCCTGCGCCAAAGAAGTACAGCCCCAACCCACCAAAGAACTGCAGTTTCGGATTCAATCGGCGCACCCACCACACCAGCGTCAACCCGGAGATTGCATAGAAAGTCAGGATGTCCCCGAACCAGAAGCAGTACGCATGGATCAACCCAAAGCACAGCAGGATCCCGCACCGCAGATACCACAACCCCGCACCCCTGCTCAGCGGGGTCTTGCGAGCCCGCACTCCATCCGCACCCACTGGATCCGCGGCCGAGTCGTACTTCCGCGCGTACATCACCACGCCCGACCCAAACAGCATCGCAAACAAGAACATGAACTTCCCGAGAAAGGCCATCCCAGTCACTTGGTGAGCCAACTGGTTCGCAGGCGCATCCGAGATAATCGACGGATCCGTCGTCGCCATCATCGGCCAACCAAACGCCCAGATATTCGGGACCAGAATCCCCAGCAGCGCAAACCCACGAAGTGTATCGATCGCACCAAACCGCTGCTTCGCCGTCGTCGGTGCAATCCGAGGCTGATCAACCGCGTCCGTCCGCTCTACTCGTCCATCATCCATCGCATGATCCCCTCGGTATCCGTCAAATCTTCCACTGTCCGATCCGCGCCCGCATCCACAAGCTCATCGAAGCCCGCGTGTCCAGTCGCGACCGCAAGCACCCGGCACCCATTGTCCTTGGCGCATGATACATCATGAATCGTGTCCCCGATGATCACCACTGATTCGGGATCAATCGACCGCCCTTTCAAACCCTGGTAGTTCTCCATCGCCACCGGTGGTAGATGTGAACGCAGCGGCTCGGGATGCGGCGACCCATCCCCCCACGCATTGACCACAAACACCGATGGATCGAACCCAGCAGACCGGATCTTGAGTGTCCCCGTTTCCTCATAGTTCCCAGTCAGCAACCCAACTGTTGGCGAAGAATCATGCATTTGGACCGCATCAACCAGCTCGTGCGATCCCGGGAGTGACCTCGCAATCGATCGAGATTCTGCGTGAGCCGCCAATCGCTCGTGGTATCCCCGCCGCATCGCGCCAACCGCGTCAGCCGTTGGCTCGACCCCATTAAGCTCGAGCATCGCCGCGATAATGACCGGATCCAGACACCCACCGAAGCTGATCCCCTCGATCGTGAAGTCTTTGTTGAATAACGCTTTGCCCGCATCGTGCAAACAATCGATCCCGATGTGGTTGGTCTCGAGCAAGGTCATATCGATATCAAAAAGCACCAGCATTATGCACTCCAGCTCTGATTCCCTGACCACTCAGAATCACACACCATAGGGCATTTTGACCGCCCGCGGGCTGAATACAATGAACGCGGAGAACGATTTCAACTAGGAACGGTTTCAACCAGGACGAGCGAGTCATGAGTTTCAATGCACCCCAACCCAACGACGATATCCAGCGCGTCCGCGACGCCTCGGACATTGTGGGAGTCATCGGGGACTGCATTACCCTCAAGCCCAAAGGCCGAGAGTATGTCTGCCTATGCCCCTTCCACGACGACCACTCCCCCTCGATGTGTGTTGTTCCCGCCAAGCAGATCTTCCATTGCTTCGTCTGCGGCGCCGGAGGGGATGTCTTCACCTTCGCGCAGCGCTACCACTCGATGGACTTCCGCGAAGCGCTCACCTTCCTCGCCGAGCGCGGCAACATCGAGCTCACCCCCTTCAAGCCAAAGCGATCCAGCAGCGATGACCCGAGCGAGTACCAGGAGTTCCCTGCCGGGTCATCCAAACAAGACATCCTCCGCGCCAACGAGCAAGCCCAGTCCTATTTCCGCGCCCTCTACAACCACCCAGAGCACGGCCAATCCGCTCGCGACCTCGTCAAGCGCCGAGGGATGACCGACGACATCGTCGAACGCTTCGGGATCGGCACAAGCGCCGATCGCTGGGATGGTCTGCTGATGACCATCCAATCGAAGAACACCGACACCCAAGCATTCAGCGACGCGGGACTCCTCAAAACAAGAGACAACGGAGGTGAGTACGACGCGCTCCGCAACCGACTCATCTTCCCCATCTGCGACCAGATCGGACGCGTCGTCGCGTTCGGGGGCCGCCGCATCAATGACGACGACGACCCGAAATACCTCAACAGCCCCGAAACTCTCGTTTTCAACAAATCCCGCACGCTCTACGGCCTCAACCTCGCGCAGCAAGCAATCAAACGCAAACGCGTCGCCGTGATTGTTGAAGGCTACACCGATGTCATCGCGTGCCACCAGAACGGCGTCGAGTATGTCGTCGCGACCCTCGGCACCGCACTCACCAAAGGACACGCGACCATCCTCCGCAGACTCTGCGACACCGTTGTCCTCCTCTTCGATGGAGACCAAGCCGGACAACGCGCCGCCGATCGCGCGATCGAGGTCCTCTTCTCCGAAACCATCGACATCAAAATCGCCGCTCTCTCCGGATACACCGACGCGAAAGATCCCGACGAACTCTTCGCCCAACCCGACGGCGTCGAGATCTTCAACAGGGTGATCGACAACGCCGTGGATCTCCTCAAATGGCGCTTCGACCGATTGCGAGCAGAACTTAGCGGCGCAGGAGCCGCCCGCGTCACCCAACGCATCGAAGAAGAAATCCGCACGCTCTTGGATCTGGGAATCGAGAAACTCAGCCCGATGCGCCGCCAGCTCATGATCCGCCAGATCGCGAGCGCCGCCGATGTCTCCGAGCAGGTGGTCAAAGCATCACTCCGCCTCGGACGGCGCACTCCCCAAGGATCCGAATCCACCCCGCGTCCTGCAACCGAACCAAGCACCACACTGACGGCACGCGAGACACTCATGGGTTGCCTGCTCAGCGAACCCAAACTCTGGACCGCGATGTCCGCTGAAGAGCACGACCTGCTCATGGTTTCCGCGTTCGATTCCCCAAGCTCCCAGATGGTCGCCCAAGCGCTCCACGAGAGCGTCGAGAACGGGACCGGGACCGGTCTCCACCAGGTCCTGAGCGAACTCGCTGAATCACAGATCGAACCAAAGACCAACCCAGAAAACCCCGAAGAAACCGTCATCGATCCTGTCGCCCGTGCAACCTTTCTTTGCCGAACCGTTGAACAACAAAGCGAAGGATCCGACGAGCGGCTCACCCGATTGATGCGCGAGTGTGTCCGAGATGTCGCGCTCTCCGACGCCCAGCAACGACCTGCACACCCCGCCCCCGCGCACGAGGTACATGATCAGCAAGACGAAATCGAACGCCTGCGTGCGTTCGCACAGCAGCAGCAAGCCATGCGTGAACGATTCGGAACCATGCGAGGCAAGCTCTCCAGCGGAGATTCCCAGTAGCAAGTCCAGTTTCCTGAACCCAACCGCCCCAAGCACGCACCACGTGCTACGATGACCGATTGACGATTTTGGAGATTTGAGAAGCATGATCGGGATCACCCACCCATCCGTCAACGCACTGATCGACTCAGGACGCACCCGCGGCTGGCTGAGCTTTGAAGAGCTCAACAATGTCCTCCCCGACGAACTCGTTGACCCCATCGCGATCCACGCGATCGTCGCGATGATCGACGACGCGAACATCGAACTCGTTGACGAGATGGAGTTCAGAGGACGCGTCTTCCGCGCCAAAAGATCCGGTGATGCCAAAACCCTTGAGAGCATCCAGCAGCTCGACACCGAGTTCCGCGCCATGTCCGTCCCCGGCGGAGAGCATCTCGGAAACAACGAATCCCTCCGAGTCCGCATCAACTCCCCGCACTTCTCGGGATCCGTCGTCATGGGGTCAGACGATCTCAAACAAGCCGACAAAGATGTTGCCGACGCCCAAGGCATGACCGACCGCGTCGTCCAGCGCGACCTCGATGAAGCAATCAACGCCGAGACCGACCGCCGCATGGACGACCCCGTCCGCATGTACCTCTCCCAGATGGGCACCATCCCCCTCCTGAGCAGAGAGGAAGAGGTCCGGCTCGCAAAGAAGATCGAAACGACACGGATGATCTTCCGCCGCCGTTGTCTGGAGTGTGACTACATCGTCGCGCAAGCCGTCGAGACCCTCAAGCTCGTCAGCAAATCCGAGCTCCCATTCGATCGCACGATGCGTACCAGTACGCTCGACGAGAACGCCAAAGAAAAACTCATGACGCGGATCCCCGCGAACCTCCCGACCGTCGAGATGCTTCTGCAACTCAACCGTCAGGACTGGGACGACCTCGAAAAACTCCGCAACGACGACGGCACCATCGCCGAGACGAAGAAAGCAACCGAGCTCCAGACCCGCATCGCGACGCGCCGCCGGCGCATGTCGGCGCTGATCGAAGAACTCTGTCTTCGCACAGGACGCATCGTCCCGCTCATGCGCAAGATCCGTTCGATCTCCGAGAAGATGCAAGCCCTCAAGGGTGAGATGCTCGAAGCCGCGATGTACCCCAAGAAGTATGACCCCGAAGACCTCGAGGTCATGCGCATGGAACTCGACGGCCTCCGCGCCCTAGTCCTCGAAGACCCCGACAACCTCCTCAAGCGCGTTGAGTCCATCTCCACCGTGTTCTGGGAATACGAGCAAGCCAAACGCGACCTCTCGGGTGGTAACCTCCGACTCGTCGTCTCGATCGCCAAGAAGTACCGCAACCGCGGGCTCGGTTTCCTCGATGTCATCCAGGAAGGCAACACCGGTCTCATGCGAGCCGTGGACAAGTTCGAGTACAAGCGTGGATACAAGTTCTCCACATACGCGACCTGGTGGATCCGACAAGCAATCACCCGCTCGATCGCCGACCACGCACGCACCATCCGCATCCCGGTCCACATGATCGAAACGATGACGCGCCTCCGCAACATCCAGAAGGAACTCAAGCAGAAGACCGGGGTCGAACCCTCTCCCCAGGAAATCGCCGAGCACGCCAAGATGACCGCGACCGAGGTCAGCCGCGTCCTGAGCATCTCCATGCACCCCGTCTCGCTCGACCGCCCGGTCGGAGAATCCGAAGACTCCAACTTCGGAGACTTCCTCGAAGACACCAACCAGCGCACCCCAGACCAGCAAGCGGGTCACGACGCGCTCAAGAGCCGCATCGAGCTGGTGCTCAAAACCCTCTCTTACCGCGAACGGGAAATCATCAAACTCCGCTACGGCATCGGGGACGGATACACCTACACCCTCGAAGAAGTCGGGCGCATCTTCAAAGTCACCCGCGAGCGCGTCCGCCAGGTCGAAGCCAAAGCGATCCGCAAACTCCAGCACCCCGTCCGCTCCCGCAAGCTCGGCGGGTACATCGACAACCAGACGGGTTAACCCCGTTTCCATGAAACCAAACACATCGTTTTCGGTATAACCGGATACAATGCACCCGCCGGGTCTCAGCCGGGCGGAGCATCCTGTCTGCACATCTCCAGGGGAACAGCGTGAGCCAAGCAATCAACATGAACAAGGTCCGCAAGACCTTCGGACCCAAGATCGCCGTCGAAGGGATCGATCTCTCGATCCCCCAAGGATCCATGTACGGCTTCATCGGTCCCAACGGCGCGGGGAAGACCACAACCATCCGCATGATCATGTCGATCCTCTTCCCCGACTCGGGTGAACTCTCCGTCTTAGGAAAGAGATCCGCCGTCGAATCCAAAGACCGCATCGGATACCTCCCCGAAGAGCGGGGGGTCTACAAGAAGATGAAGGTCGCCGCTTTCCTCATGTACATGGCGCGACTCAAAGGCATCGACACCCAAGGCCTCAAACCCAAAGTCATGGAGTGGCTCGAACGCGTCGAGCTCGCGGAAGTCGCGAAGAAAAAGTGCGAAGAGCTCTCGAAAGGGATGCAGCAAAAAGTCCAGTTCATCGCATCGGTCCTCCACGAGCCCGACCTCATCATCCTCGACGAACCCTTCTCGGGACTCGACCCTGTGAACATGCGTCTGCTGCGTGATCTCATCAACGAGCAGCACAAAGCCGGACGCACCGTCATCTTCTCGACCCATGTCATGCAACAAGCCGAGCAGATCTGCGACCACATCGTCATGATCCACCAGGGACAGAAAGTCCTCGACGACACCCTCAGCACCATCCGGACCCGATTCGATCCCCACTCGATCCATCTCGACACGATCGGACAAGAGGACCACACCGGCGCGATCTCCGCCGTTGACGGAGTCGCGAATGTCCGTATCCACGAGGGTATCTACGAGGTCAAGATCGAGGCATCGATCGACCAGCAACAAGCGATGCAGAACATCCTCGGCTCGATCCCCACCTCAAGCATCGAAATCAAACGACCCACACTCGAAGATGTCTTCATCGAGATCGTCACCGGAGGAAACACCTCCGAGAGCCGCGAAGAAGTCCGCGCCCAGCTCCTCGCCGGCGCGACCGATGAAGAGGAGCAAAGCTCATGAACTTCACCAAGATCACCCGAGTCGCCGGACGCGAGTTCGCATCCACCGCCATGACCAAAGGCTTCATCATCGGAGCCCTCGTCGTCCCCGCACTCATGGCCGCATTGATCCCGCTCATCGCGATCCTCTCCGCAGCCGCCCAGCCCCCAGCAGACAAGGGCACCATCTATGTCCTTGATCGCTCGCAGGAAGTCTTCACCGAACTCGAGAGCAGGCTCTCCCCAGAGGAAGTCCGGAAGCGTTGGGAAGACCGCGCCAAGCGTGCGTCCGACTTCGCCAAAGGCATGATCGGTCAAGCCGGGGGAGACACCGTTGACGGCCAAATCGACCAAGCGATGTCCTTCATCAAAACCCCAGAGTTCCGCGTCATCCCAACCGCGCCAGATGCGGACATCGAAGAACTCAAAACAGAGATCCGGAGCCAGCTCGGATCCAAGAGCCCAACCCAAGACCCAACGGAAAAAATCATCGCCGTCGTCGAGATCGACGCCGACGCCGCGAACCTTGTCAACGAATCCGAAGGCTACGGCTCATACCAAGCCTTCTTCCGACCCAAGCTCAACGAAGAAACCGTCGGAGAAATCGAGTCCGGAGTCCGTTGGTCCATCCGCGAGCGCCGCTACGAGAACGCCGGGATCGACCGCGACCAGATCCAAGAGATCTCATCCGTCAACGCGCGAGAGAGTAAAGAAATCACCGAGGAGGGAGAACGCAAAGAGTCCGCCGGGATCGCGACCTTCCTGATCCCCGTTGCCTCACTTGTGCTCCTCATCATCGCCACCATGACCGGCGGTCAGTACCTGCTCACGACCACCATCGAAGAGAAATCCAACCGCGTCGTCGAAGTCCTCCTCAGCGCGTGCTCCCCGATGGAACTCATGACCGGCAAAATCATCGGTCAGATGGGTGTCGGTCTCTCGCTCCTACTGGTCTATAACGCGGTCGGTATCGCAGCACTGATCGCGTTCGGTCTGTTCGACCTAATCTCGTTCCAGACCATCATCTTGTTCTTTGTCTTCTTCTTCCTAGCCTACTTCATGATGGCCTCGATGATGGCCGCCATCGGGTCCGCCGTCAACGACATGCGCGAAGCCCAGTCACTCATGACCCCCGTCATGCTGATGATGATGATCCCATACTTCTTCTTCATGCCCGTCGTCCGCTCGCCAAACTCGATGCTCTCAACCATCTCAAGTTTCGTGCCACCGATCTCCCCATTCATCATGATCATGCGCGTCTCCTCAACAGACCCACCCCCCGCGTGGCAGATTGCCGCCGTGATCCTCGTCAACATCGTCGCCGTCTTCTTCTTCCTGTGGTTCGCCGCCAAAATCTTCCGCGTCGGACTCCTCATGTACGGCAAGCCACCAAACCTCAGAACCCTGTTCAAATGGATCAAGATGGCATAACAACCCACAACGAAAGGTTCAGTCATGGCAACCACCGCAAGCGATATCCAAACCCTCGGCATGGAACTCATGCAAGCACGAGAACGCTACCGCAAAGCCATCAGGGATCTCCCAGACGAACCGGTCGAAGACTGGACCCTCCACAACACCGACGGCTCGCCGGTCAAACTCTCCGAACTCTTCGGGGACAAAACCGAACTCCTCGTCGTCCACAACATGGGCAAACACTGCAACTACTGCTCCCTCTGGGCCGACGGCTTCATCGGTCACGCAGACCACATCCAAGAGCGCTGCGCCTTCGTTCTCTGCTCCAACGATGACCCCAAAACCTCCGGTGACTTTGCCAAAGAACGCGGATGGAACTACCCCGTGGTCTCGGGGAAGGACTCCGGATTCGCTGAAGCCATGGGCTACCGAACCCCCGACGGCCAAACCATGCCGGGTGTCTCAGCGTTCCACAAAGACGATGACGGCTCAATCGTCCGCACCGGGAAGGACATGTTCGGACCCGGGGACGACTTCTGCCCCGTCTGGCCCTTCTTCGAACTCATCAAAGACGGCCACGCCGATTGGCAACCAAGGCACGGCGGCAAGTCCTCCTGCTGCGGCGGATCATCAAACTGCTGCAATGACTAAACCCGTCACACATCACCCGCGCTTGCATACCCTTCATCCATGAGCAGCGACGAAGGACTCCTCTCCAAACTCGAAGAAATCTCGTCCCAGCACGAGCAACTTTCCACGCAGCTCGAATCTCCCGAAGTCCTCGCCGACCACAACCAGGTCCGCACCCTCTCCATCAAACGCGCCGCCCTCGACCCCGTCGTCCAAGGCTACCACAACTACCAATCCCTCCTCACCGAAGCGAACGAACTCCGCCAAGCCCTCGAAAGCGACGACCAGGAACTCGCCGAGATGGCCAAAGAGGAACTCCCCGTCGTCGAATCCGCCGCATCGCAGCAACTCGAAGAGATCAAATCAACACTGGTCACCACCGACGACCTCGCCGTCGGTTCCGTCATCCTCGAAATCAGAGCGGGCACCGGAGGCGATGAAGCCGGACTCTGGGCGCGTGACCTCCTCGAGGTCTACACCCGCTACGCAAGCAGCCGGGGCTGGAGCGTCGAAGAAATGTCCCTCGACGCCGACTCGTCAGTGGGGGGGATCCGCCACGCCGTCCTCAATTTCACTGGAGAAGGCGTCTGGCAATGCCTCGCCTTCGAATCAGGCGTCCACTCCGTCAAACGTGTCCCCGCCACCGAAACCCAAGGCCGAGTCCACACCTCCACCTGCACCGTCGCCGTCCTCCCCGAACCCGAAGAACTCGAGATCAACATCGACTGGTCCAACGATGTCGACGAACACATCACCACCGCCCAAGGGCCGGGCGGCCAGAATGTCAACAAAGTCGCGACCGCTGTCCAACTCCTCCACAAACCCACCGGCGTCGAAGTCCGGATGCAAGAATCCAAATCCCAAGCCCAGAACCGCGACAAAGCCCGAAGACTCCTCATCGCCCGAGTCCACGAGATCGAACAAGCCAAAGCCCACGCCCAGCGCGACGAATCACGACGCGCCCAGATCGGCACCGCCCAACGCTCCGAAAAGATCCGTGTCTACCGCTACCAAGACAACATCGTCGCCGACCAACGCCTGAGCGACAAGTTCAACAAATCCAACATCATCGACAACGCCGACCTAACCCCGCTCTTCGACGCCCTTATCGAACAACAAACCGCCCAGCGCCTCGCAGACCTCTGATCTGCCCTCTGACCTACTCCGCTAGAACAAAGTAGTACCGGTCACCCGCGAGCCGCTGGAACAAACCCGTCGACAGATCCCCATCGTCAAACCGCTCATCGACCAGCAGCATCACCGCATCCCCCGGATTACTTCCATCATTGAAGTGCACCCCGACCGCGGCTCCCACACCCGAATCATTCAACTCCGTGTCCCACACCCCGCCCATCGGGGTCCCCGCCGTCCACTCATCCGCATCGATATACCCCTCGAACCCGTCGGGCACCTCGCCCGAACTCCCATCATCCGGGTAGCTCCCCTCCCGCGCCGCGTAGTACTCCGACGCATCCGCGTAGGTCTTCAGACTGGTAATAAACGCCCCGATCTGTGCATCCTGCGACGCCCCCGCAAACCTCGGCACCACAATCGCCGCGAGGATCCCAAGAATCACGACAACGATCAGGATCTCCACCAGCGTAAAGCCACGACGAGACGGTCCACGAGAAAGCATGCTCAATAGGTACAAATCAAACCGGTCCCGAACCAGCGAGTTGTCAGAAAGCGAGTTTCAGTGGTCACCGTTATCGGTCAAAGCTCCGGAGCAAACCCACGACGCATCGTGTTCTCACAACTCGCACGCGGATCCACAAACTGCATCAGGTACTCTGGGCCGCCCGCCTTCGAGCCAACACCCGACATCCCGAACCCACCGAAGGGCTGCCGCCCAACCAACGCGCCCGTACAAGTCCGGTTGATGTAGAGGTTCCCGACGCGGAACTCCCGCTTCGCCCGATCGATATGCGTTGGCTTGCGCGTAAACACGCCACCCGTCAGCTTGTACATATGACCGTTCGCAAGACGCATCGCCTCGTCGTAATCCTTCGCGTGCACGACCGCGAGCACCGGACCGAAGATCTCTTTCTGGTAGATCGTGTGCGATTCATCAGCGCCCGTAAAGATGTGCGGCGCGATCAGGTTCGGTACTGAAGTTTCAGGGAAGTCCTTCGCGCCGACCAACTCAGCAAGCCCCTCATCACGAGCCGACTGGATAAACCGCTCGATATTCCCCGCCGCCTCCGCGTCAATAACCGGAGACACATCCGTGTTCGGATCATCCGCCTCCCCGAGGATCAAAGTCTTGGTCGCTTCCCCGAGCCGCTCCAAGAACAGCTTCATCCGCTGGCCGTTCGGCCCCTCCGGATCCACCACGATGCACCGCGAGCACGCCGAGCATTTCTGACCC
>JAEPQP010000170.1 GCA_017640485.1 Phycisphaerales bacterium
CCCCCCAAGCCCGCACCAGCGCCCCCCGATGCAACCCAACCCACACCCACGCGCGAGTCAGCATCCCCGCAGGTTCCAGATCCATCATGTCCTCATACACCCCCGCCCGCGCCCGATCATCCGACGCGATCACAAGCGCCGCA
Organism: Phycisphaerales bacterium; assembly: GCA_017640485.1. Classification (GTDB taxonomy): domain Bacteria; phylum Planctomycetota; class Phycisphaerae; order Phycisphaerales; family UBA1924; genus UBA1924. The sequence continues at coordinate 144 of JAEPQP010000170.1, forward strand.
AGAACAGCCCCCCACACCGACATCCCGATCACACCGATCACATACCCCGCCCACACCGCGACCCACCTTCTGCTCGGATCACCCGTCGCATACTCCACCAACCACCGACCAACCATCGTGTCCGGCGCCCTTGCCAGATTCATCGCGCCGTACACCGCGTAGCTCGGCATCCAGATCGGAACCATCGCCACCACCCACACCAACCCAGAACGCGCCCGCACCAGCACCCGCGCCATCCCGATCCCCATCACGACAGACACCCCCCCGATCCCCGCCGCGATGAACATCGTCCTGACCAGCAACCCGGTCCCGCCCTGTCGGATCAACCCAACCCCATCACGAACAGCCACCGCATCCACCGAACGCAGCGCACCAACACCGACCACGCCGAACACCCCGACCAACACCAAGACAACCGCCGCGACCGCGACCAGATATCCCGCTCCGAGATGTGCTCGACCAGCACCCATCCGCCCAGTCTACCCCAACACGATCAAGCGCATTCAAACCAAGATCACGAAAGTTCGCATCAGGTCGATGAATCGGATACAATCGTCGCCAAGCCAGGGGACACGTTTTCAAGAACTGGCATCATCACCGCCAATCAGGCGCTCGTCAGTAAACACATCACGGATCCATTCAACATGATCGACATCCGCAAGCTCAAAGAACTCGTCAAACTCATGGTCGAAAACGAACTCTCCGAGCTCGACCTCCGCGACCAGTCCGAAACCGTCACCATCAAACGAGGATCCGATCAGGAGCCCATCGTCTACCAAGCCCCCGCGGCCGCACCCGCAGCCGCGGCCGCACCCGCTCAAGCAGCCGCGCCCGCCGCGACCACAGACGCCGACGCATCCGCCGACCAGTCCGACGCCGGACTCATCCCCATCGAATCCCCGATGGTCGGCACCTACTACGCCAAACCGAACCCAGACTCCCCCGCGTTCATCAATGTCGGAGACGCCGTCAGCCCCGACACCGTCGTCTGCCTGATCGAAGCGATGAAAGTCTTCAACGAGATCAAAGCAGAACAATCGGGCACCATCGCCAAGATGTGCGTCAAGGACGGCGACGCCGTCGAGTTCGGACAGCCGCTCTTCATGATCAAACCATAACAACCTGTTGATCATCACCCAATCTCTCCAACTGTTCGCTCACCCCTGATCGAGACCCAAGAGACCACCCACATGTTCCAACGCGTCCTCATCGCAAACCGAGGCGAGATCGCCCTCCGAATCATGCGCGCCTGCAAAGAGCTCGGGATCGAAACCGTCTGCGTCTACTCCACCGCCGACAAGGACGCCCCCTACCTCAAACACGCCGACGAAAAAATCTGCATCGGACCCGGACCCTCAAAGGACTCTTACCTCAACATCTCCCGCATCATCTCCGCCGCAGAGATCGCCGATGTCGACGCGATCCACCCCGGATACGGATTCCTCTCCGAACGAGCCGACTTCTCCGAGATCTGCCGAGACTGTAAAATCGAGTTCATCGGACCCTCCCCAGAAGCGATGTCCAAACTCGGAGACAAGGTCGAAGCCAAACGCTACGCCCGCGCCGCCAAGGTCCCCGTCTTCCCAGGCACCGAAGGCGAGATCGAAGAACTCGACGAAGCCGTCGAAGTCGCCGCCGAGATCGGGTACCCCGTCATCATCAAAGCCTCCGCAGGTGGTGGAGGCCGAGGCATGCGCATCTGCCGCAACGAAGCCTCACTCCGCACCAATGTCGCCAAAGCACAACAAGAAGCACTCGCCGCGTTCGGGAACGGCGGAGTCTTCGTCGAAAAATTCCTCGAACACGCACGCCATGTCGAGGTCCAGTGCATCGGTGATAAGCACGGCAACGCCATCCACCTCTGGGAACGCGACTGCTCCATGCAACGCCGCCACCAGAAAGTCATCGAAGAAGCACCCGGACCACACATCGAACGCAGAAAGATCGAGAAGGTCTGCGAAGCCGCCGCCAAACTCATCAAGTCCGCCGACTACGCCGGCGCCGCGACCGTTGAGTTCCTGATGGACGACGACCAGAACTTCTACATGCTCGAGGTCAACACCCGCGTCCAGGTCGAGCACCCCATCACCGAAATGATCACCGGCGTAGACATCGTCAAAGCCTCCATCCAAGTCGCCGCCGGAGAGAAACTGAAATACAAGCAGAAAGACATCCAGGTCAAAGGCCACGCAATCGAGTGCCGCATCAACGCCGAGGACCACACCAAAGACTTCCGACCAAGCGCCGGACTCATCGAAACCTACCGCGCCCCAGGTGGATTGGGCATCCGCATCGACACCCATGTCTCCGCCGGATACCGCGTCCCACCCAACTACGACTCCATGATCGGCAAACTCATCGTCCACGCCGAAACAAGAGAAGCCGCGATCACCAGAGCCCTCCGAGCACTCAACGAGTTTGAAGTCGGACCCATCAAAACAACCATCCCCCTCCACGCGCAGCTCATGCAGAACTCCGACTTCAAAAAAGGCGGCGTAGACATCCACTACCTCGAACGCCTGCTCAAAGATTAATCTGTCACCACTCTTCAATCCCCAGCATGCGCCGACATCGGAAGCGTCCCCACCCGCTCCCCGCGCTGGTTATAGATCACCAGCCCCGGCTCATCCCCCACCGCACCAAACCCACCCACAGACAACACGCCCCCATCGCGTCCCCCGCTCTGCTCGCCCGCGACCGCAGACGCAGGACCGCTGTTCCCGCCGATCGCGAGTATCAAACCGAACCCGAGTACAAACGAACAGTACTTCCACAACGGATGCACCCCAGCCCGCTCCGATGCTTCGTGCGTTCCCTCTTGATGATTGACCGATTCAGTCATGTGCAAGACTCCTGAACTGCGTGATGCGTTCATCGTGTTATCGACCCCAACGCAGCCCGAGTTCAGTCGGATCCCCGACTCAAAAATAGAAAAACGGCCGGGATCACTCCCGGCCGCCTTGTGTATTGATTCCTCGTTGTCGGATTAGCGACGACGACGACCAGCAGCGATCCCGCCGAGGCCGAGCAGTGCGAGTGAACCTGGAGCTGGGACGATTGCCCAAGTACCGATGTTCACGCCATCGTCATCATCAGTGTCAGCACCGAAGATGATGTCGCCGCTCATGTTGCCAGCGAGGAGCTCAGCGTAGTCAGCAGCCGAAACAGTCCAAGTGGTCGAACCAGCAAACGCAGTTGCGCCAGCAGTCACGCCGAGGGTGCTGTCAGTGGAAACCGACCAAACGTTCAGACCGAAGCTTGAGCCGCCGTTGAAGATGTCAGCCGAACCGTCTGATGCGTTTGCAGCAGTGCTCAGGTCACCAGAAACGCTGGTGTCAGCGATACCAGCACCCAGGGTGTTGTAGAAACCAGCAAGCAGGAATCCAGTGAAGTTGCTCGCCGAACCGTCAGCCGATGACACGCCATCGGTTGCGGAGATGGTGATGGTGTCAGCAACGGAAAGGTCCACCAGGAGGAGGACGTCTGCCGAAGCGGTCATAGCGGAAGCTGCAACTGCGAGACCAGCGATGGTTGCGATCTTGTTCATGTTTATACTCTCTTTCAATTGAAACATATTGTGCTGAGAGAGCAGACAGATCCGATACAGGTCCCAAAAACGACAGGGAGTCATCTCAAATCACTGTGTAGAACTGGTCTCTCTCATAGAACCGACACATCGTCGGCTTACTCTCTAACCAAAGTCTAGAGCATCGACCGTCCCAATCAAGGGTAATCCCTGAACTCTTAAGCAATTCCCCGAATTCCAGACCCCAAAGTCCAAAAAAAACAAATGCCCCTCCGTCGAG
>JAEPQP010000201.1 GCA_017640485.1 Phycisphaerales bacterium
CTTCATGAGCGCCGATCCGGTGATGATTCCTGAGACTACGAGCGCGGCAATGGAGAACCCGAAAAGCCAGAATAGGAGGTTGTTTTGGCCGTTGATGGCGCCGAGTGCGATGAACAAAGTGACGAAGACGAAAAGGAATCCTGCGGGTGTGAGCTTTGAGGATCGGCTGGTGTGGGTGGTTCCTGGGAGGGTGGGATCGCTCGTGTTGTTGTAGGGGGTGCTCGCGTGCGTTGATAGACTCGTGGATTGCATGGGTATACGGCGAACGGCTCGGTGCTGGGAATTATTTCTCTGGGTTGATTGGGTCGGTCTCGAGGAATGGTTCTCTTGTGACCACGGTGTAGAGCATGATCTGTCCTGATCGGGGGAGATAGGTCTTGGCTCTGGCAGAGTAGATTTCATCGCCGGTCACGCGGACGACGACGGCTCCGCGGGGTGTTTCTTTGGAGGGTATGGAGAACATGAAGTTGCCCGCTTCGTCGGTGGTTGCTTTGGTGATTTGCTTGGGGGCTTGTCCTGAGCGGGACTCGTTGTAGACGGTGACGGTGAGTCCAGGGATACCCGGATTGTTGTTGATGCGGTCGTCGCTCTGATCGATCACGAGTGGGCGGCCGACGGTTCCGGGGATGACTTTGCCCTTGTATTTCGTGGTTCCGCAACCAGTGAGGATGATGAGTGTGGTGAGGATGAGGAGTGTTCTGAGAAGTTGTGCGGCTGCGGTGTTCATGCGTCGGGTCCTTGACGATGTTTGTTGTTGAGTGACTATGCGTTTGAAACGGCGTTACTGTTCCTGCGTGTTGAGGACTTCTTCTGGTTTTGGGAGGTCTTTGAGGTTGGCGAGTCCGAAGGTGTCGAGGAACTTTGGGGTGGTGCCGTAGAGCATTGGGCGTCCCAAGACTTCGGCTCGTCCGGTGATTTTGACGAGTTGACGGTCCATGAGTGCGCGAACGATATCGCCGCAGGCTACGCCTCGGATGTTCTCGAGTTCGGCGCGGGTGACGGGCTGGCGGTAGGCGATGATGGAGAGGGTTTCGAGTTGGGTGCGTGTGAGTCGTGTTCCAGCACGTGAGCGGTGCATCGCGGCGACGACTGGTGCGTAGTCGGACAGGGTCATGATCCGGTATCCGGCGGCGACGCGCTCGATGCGGAATGAACGGCCGGACGCTGAGTAGTCTACGTTGAGCGCATCGATGGCGATGTCGAGTGACTGGGGGGTGATTGGGTCGTCGCTGGATTCGAGGAGGTTGATGGGGTCGATGATGGCTTGCGCTTTGATCGGGCGATCAGCGGTCATGAGGAGGGCTTCGATCGCGGCGCGGGTGCTCGGACTTGGCGTGGTCGCTTCGGGGGCGCCGGAATCTTGGGCTGAATTCATTGATTGAGGGGGGGGTTCGGTCTGGGTACTCATGGGTGGATGGTATCACAGTTTGCGGGTTGAAGTGGGCAGAATTGAGGTGATGGCGGTATGCTGTGTGCATGCAGCATATGAAAGAGCCGTTACCCAGTGAGCAACATCGGTATGAGGGGTTGAAAGACTTGACGGAGCACGAGCTGCATCGTCGTCGTGAGCGGGTGTTTTTGCTGCTCTCGGGGTTGTTTCTTGGGACACTGGCGATGCTCAATATCTTGGGTATCACTCGGTTTATCAAGCTGTTTGAGATCGACTTTGATTCGGCAACCCCCGGAGCGACGGTCTTTGCGGTGGCGGTTGGGGTGCTTCCCTATCCGCTGACCTTTCTGTGCACAGACTTCATTTCGGAGTTGTACGGACGACGGCGTGCGAACGCGGTGGTTTGGGTGGGGTTGGTGCTGAATCTGTGGGTGATCTTTATTTTGTGGCTTGGTGGGACGCTTCCCGGGTTTGGGGGATTGGATCCTGTGACTGGGATGCCTCCGCTTCCTGAATGGGACGAGAGCAAACAGGCCTACATTGAAACTGGCTGGACTTTCTTCCAAGTTCGTAACTTGGCGTATGGAGCGGTTGTTGCATCGATGGTTGCGTATCTGGTGGCGCAGCTGGTGGATGTGCAGGTGTTTCACTTTTGGAAGCGGCTGACGAAGGGGAAACACCTCTGGCTTCGGAACAATGGGTCGACGGTGGTGAGCCAGTTGGTGGATACGGC